>CAMWJL010000006.1 GCA_947174565.1 uncultured Prevotellaceae bacterium
ATGGTAAAATCAGTCTGTTCATATTTAATTTCTTTTAGAATGTCAAAACCGCACGCACACGACTTAGGCTGTATCGGCTACCTGGAGTAACCCCAAGCTTGGTGACTTTGTCCGGTTTTCCGGTCTGAAATCTGAAAACCCATACAGTATCCCTTGTTTGCTGAGTCGATGACCAGTATTTTGAGCCGGCTAAGTCAAATCTCGGGCCTCCGAAAGGAAAAATTCCCACGTCACTCAATATGAAATCCTCGCCGCCTGCCTTTAAGAGACGCTCGCGTCGCCCGGTGAATTTATACAGGTCGGAGAGCTGCCCGATGGAAGGCAGGTACCATGGGCTGAAGTATTCGGGCACTTCCACAGTCTCATTATAATCATTCAACTTGTAAAATGCCCAATAAGCAAGCTCTTCCCCAAATCTATCATATTTATCCTTTTTATCGTTTGCGATCGGCAACATTTTCTGAGTATTCGTATAGCCATTGTAAAGATCGGTAAAATTATAATATAATCCAATCGCCGCTTCTGCATCTCTAACACCATCATCAAGACAACCGCCCCAGTTGCCGATTGAGTCAGGGGCCGCTGCGTCGTGAAGGGCCACTGCATAGCCGTGGATGGTTTCCAGGCGTCCGTCATAATTCTCTACAGTATCACCATTGCCGGGGCCGACCTTGAAAATAACGCCGATACATTTCCATTCTTCACCATCATCGTAACCATAGCCGTAGCTGGGGTTCTTATTGCCGCTCTCACCTTCGCCGTCGTCGTCGTCATTGCCGCTAAGGTCCAAACCTACTATGTCAGGACGCCATTTCCCGTTGGTGTATAGATAATCCCCCACCTGCATGTAATCGCCATATTCAAGACGCACACTCTCGGTATTGGCTTTAAATGTGAACACATGCTTGTCCTCCAACCTGACACGGTTGACCGATGCTACGCCTTCTATCACGTTAAAACCCTTTATAAAGTTTTCTCCGTCGTCATCAAGCGTGAGGCTGATGGTGAAGGTGTTGCCGTCCACCAAATATTTATCGTCTTCGGGTGTAATATCTTCGCGGTCTAATTCGGTAGATGGCTTCGCGTGTTCGCTGATTTCGAGTTGTCCGCTATCCAGAAGGTCGAAGAATTCCTTCGGGAGATAGAGATTGAGGGGTATCGACTCGGCGGATATTTCTTCTGATTCACCATCCCAAGAGGCAGAGATGGCGTTGACAACCAACTTATCTCGTCTCAAAGTTACGTTGAAAACATACGATGTGCCCGGCTTCAGGTCTGCATAATCGTCATCCGGGATGTAGCTGAAGCTTTTGTCATAGCCTCTCACTTTGAGATTGATACGGAACAGTTCTTTACCCCTCATGTCGGCGGGCACAAGCAGAGCCTCGTAGGTGTTTCCGCTTTTGATGGGGGAAATATCTCCGAAATAATTCCCGGTGAGCTCTCCCTCGACAAATGAGGCAACGGTACAACCGTTGAATGTAACGGTAGCATTTGCCAGTTCTTTGCTGGATATCTCATCGGTATCAGCGCTTTTGAGCATACATTTTACTTTTGCCATCTGGTGCTTGAAAGTCAGACCTACCGCTTTTTTGTAGCTCTGATTTTCAGCAGTGGCTGCCAAAAAGTCGATTGAAGATAAATCTGAGAGTTTTGCCTGATCGGCAATTGAAACATCTGTCTTCGGTTCAGAGGGATACCAAGCCTTAACCGTGGCGGATGATGTATTTTTCCAGTGAAGAAGGTTGGCTGATTTATCAATATTTACGCTGCCGTCAGAATTTAATGTGTATCGTCCAAGATTGGCATCAGACCCAATTCTCACACCGATTTCATCTCCTTCCGTCCAGCTGTCCTTGCCGAGAGCACGGCTCTTCATTCCTTCTACGGACACTGTAAGATCCAGCGGATATTGTCCGGGCGGCAATGGTAAGCTCTGCTCAACGTCATCCAGCGAGCAGGACGCTACTAAGACTGAAAGCAGCAACGCTTCAATTGTCTGCAATATATATTTATTGTATTTATTCATCTGTGTCTATTCTTGTAATTTGCACGGTTTTATCGGATGGATATTTGTTCGTGATTACTCAACTGTCCAAGAAATATTGGGTACAGTCTCTGAATCCCATGCTTTGATGGTAGCTGTTCCTAAATTCAGACCTATTCTATCCACTGTAAAATTGTAGGTATACGCGGTTCCGAGCTTCCACTCCTGACCTCTAAGAGAGATGGTCCCCACTCTCAGATTCTCGGAATCATCCTTAAATGAATATGTGAACCTGACAGTTGCCTCTGATGAAGCATCAAAGAGCTGGGGAAGCATTATGAGGGCATCGTTGTCGGCAAACAGGTTGATTCGTTGACCGTTATCAACGATTTTAGGATCGTTGAAGATAATAGTCAAATTGTCGTTGCCATCGTACCCGGTAAATTCTATCAGTCGGTCGTCGGTCTGCGGATTCTCCAATAGTGGAGCCGGAGTGATTGCGATCTTAGCCTTTTTCTTTAATCCTGAAATTTCTAATCTATGAAACCGTATAAAATCATCGTCCTTTAAGGCTTTGTCGTCAAGCTTGGGAGCGAAATTTATCATAGACATCAGGTGACCGAATCTTAACGATATTGCATTGACATTATCGCCTTCGTTATATAACCGGCGATGGGTAGCTGCGACAATGTCAATAAGATCACTTTTGTCTTGAGTGTCCTGCATTTCCTTGTCTGAGTATGTCGGCATCGTATAAGCGAACGAAAGTTCTGAACCATAATATTGTGGCGAAACTTCCGATTCGAGCACCGATGACGGACTTACCGCAACAAAAGAATGTTCATGTTTTGGAAACCAATACTGAGTACCATCATAGCACCAAACTCCGTCGTTATCCACAACTGAAGTTTTGTTGAAAATTACGATAGGTTCACTTATGTCTGACTGGAATTTCATGTCGCCATATACGGCAAATTCATCGATACTGGTTGTTATGGTCGCGCGTGAAAGGTCGGAGACGGTAAACTGCACCTCCGAACCCCGTGTAATACTCTCTCCGTCAAGAACATCGGATGCGCAGGAAGACAGAAGCCAGCCTGCACTCATAAGCAGAATGATATGTCGTAGTTTTGAATACATGAAATCAGAATCGAATCTTTTTTGGGGGCTCAATCCCTAAGGTTGGTGCTACTTCTGCAGGCCGTCATATCCACTGAACCCCGTCAGGCGGAAATGAAGACCGACAATTTGTCGGGCACAAAGGTAACTGAAATATTCGACATATTAAAAATTTAGTCACTAAAATTTCTCGAAACCACCAAATGACAAGGCATTACCCTCAGCTCGGGAAGAAAATCATCCCGAACTGGAGTGTTTTATACACAGACAGAGACCTCAGTACACATCCTCCCCAAAAGGCTTCCCTGACCGTCCACTTTTCGCCCCTCGCCTCATCCCCTCAAAAAGCACCCCGAAATCGGAGTCCCCGACTCCGACTGACCGATGTCCCCGACTCCGATTGGTCGGAGTCGGGGACATCGATTTAGAGGCTAAAAATGAGGGGGGGGGGCGAAGGAGGAAATCTGTGGTTTAGTTAGTAGTTGTTGTTACTACAACTACTACATGATTTTCAGCAAACAAAAGGTCTTGCCGACGAATATGTTCGTCGGCAAGACCTTTTGTTTGATAATTGTGACAGAAATGGACGATTGTGATAGAGCAACTACTCTATTGTCAGCTCTTTGATAAGCCGTTTGGCGTGGCTATAATCGTCGATGACGGAGAGCACCCAACGGATATCGACACCGATGCAACGCTGCAAGGCGGTGTCGAATTTGAGGTCGCCTGACATGGCTTCCCAGTTGCCATCGAAGGCAAGACCGATGAGACGACCCTTGCCGTCGAAGATGCCTGAGCCTGAATTGCCACCCGTGATGTCGTTGGTGGTGAGGAAGCAGAGGGGGAGCTGACCTGTTTGGGCATCCATGTATTGTTTGGAGAACTTGCCGCGTTTCATCCACTTATAGACCTGAGGGATGAGCTGGAAATCGAGGTTGCTGGGGTTCTGCTCGTGCTTGTTGAGGAAGGAACGGGGGGAGGTTATCATGCTGGTCGCTTCTTCCTTCAACCCGATAGTGCCTGGGGCGAAGTCGATGGGCTTGCAGAGTCCGTAGCTGAGACGCATGGTGAAGTTGGCGTCGGGATAGTATTCGTGGTCGTGGTTCATCTCGCGGATGCCGTCACCCAGGAGCTGTTCATAGATTGCTTCACGACGGGGCGTGCTCGACATGGAGTAGAGCGACATGAGGACATCGAGGGCGACACTGAACATCGGGTCGTCTTGAAGTTCAGAGAGTTCCGTCACGGCCTTGAGGGCATCGGGATGTGCCAGCACGCTGGTGTCGTAGAGCGCATCGACAAAACGCTGGTAGTCGCCGTTCCAAACGGAATCGACCATCTGCATGGTGTTTTTGGGCAGGTACTGCTCACTGGGGACGTGACTGATGTAGTTCTGCAGCAGGGCAAGAAAGACTTTCTTGTCGGTGTCTATGTCAATGTCGCGATACGTTCTGGCGATGCGCTCCTGCAAGTCGCCCACAGGACCGTTCAGGCTCTTGAGAACGAAGGAAAAGATGTCGCTGCCGTTATAAAAGGACTCCATCCACAGGGTGTGGGTATAGAGCATGTCGCGCTCCTGCTGATAAATGGCTTGGAGGGAGTCGAGCACTCCGATATAGCGCGCACGTCCCACGGGGTCGGTCTGTACCCAAGCTGCCAATTCACGCTCCTGCTGTTGCTTTTCGCCGATGACGTTGAGGTTGTCGAGTGCCGTGTTCTGACCTAAGGAGAACTTCCAGTAGTTGGAACAGGAGGCGTGCTTGGAGGCGTACATGATGCGGAGACGGTCGCTTTGGCGCATGGCTTCGTTGAGGATGCCGAGCTTCACGCCACGCACCTGATAGCGCACGTCGTTGATGGTGCGCATGGTGCTCTCTATGCCGTAGGAGGACAGGTAGCGGTCGGTGGAGCCAGGATAGCCAAGCGTCATGGCATAGGAGCCGTCGTGATAGCCCTGTGTGCTGACATGGGCGTATTTGCGCGGATGGTAGGGTACATTGTCTTTGCTGTATTCGGCGGGATTGTTGTCTTTGTCGGCATAGATGCGGAAGACGCTGAAGTCGCAGGTTTGGCGCGGCCACATCCAGTTGTCGGTGTCGCCGCCGTACTTGCCAAGGCACTGTGGTGGAGCATAGACGAGGCGCACGTCGTCAAAACGCTGATAGACAGAGAGGAAGTACTTGCTCCTTTTGTAGAAGGGGTTTACTTCGCTCTGAATACCCTTGGCACTGTAATCTACCATGCGCATGAGCTGGTCGGAAACGGCATTGATGACGGAATCGCGCTCCCAGTCGGTGGCATCTGCTGGCACAGCACCGAGAATGAGGTTGGTCACATCGACGGTCTTGAGGTGGAAGAGCACGAAGAGACCGTCGTTTGGCAGTTCGTCGGCAAAAGACTTGGCGACAAAGCCATACTTGAGATAGTCGTGCTTGGTGGTGGAGTGGTTCTGAATGGAGCCAAAGCCACAATGGTGGTTGGTGAACATCAAGCCATCGTTAGACACGACCACGCCTGAGCAGAAACCGCCCAACTGCACAATGGCATCGTTGAGCGAGGGCTGCTCGGTGCTGTAAAGTTCTTCGGGCGTGAGTTCCAGCCCAAGGGAACGGAGAACGGAATCGGTCTTCTCCGAGATGTTGCCCATCACCCACATGCCTTCGTCTGCACGAGCCGTGAGACTGAGGAGAGCAACCAACAATACTACAAACTGTTTCATCTTTATATTTATACGTTGTTATCGAACTATCTTATTTCTACTTCGTGAACTTCTTGCCAACGACAGGCAGACTATGGAGCGGCAGGTCTCGACGGATAATGAGCACCAAGAAGAGACCTATGAGCAAAGTGTTGATGCCAAGACGAAGCCATGCAGCCCATCCCGCAGGGAGATAACTCATCGCCACAAAGAGCGCAAGAGCCACAAAAATGTAGGTGAAGATGCCTTTGAGGTCATAGCGGATAGGATTGTAGTGTTGCCCTACAAAGTAACTGAGGAGCATGGCTGTGGCATAGCCCACGAAGCCGCCCCAAGCACAGGCCATGTAGCCATAACTCGGAATGAAGACAACATTGATGGCTATGAGTACCACACATCCAGCCAAGGAGAACCAAGCTCCCCAAATGGTCTTGTCGATGAGTTTGTACCAGAAGGAGAGGTTAAAGTAGATACCCATCATGATTTCTGCAGCCATCACAATGGGGACGGTGACAAGCCCCTCGCGGTATTCAGAGCCGATGATGTGCTTGAGGATGTCCATATAGCCCATCACGCAAAGGAAAGCAAAAAGGGTGAAGATGATAAAGTACTTCATGGCCACAGCATAGTATTCCTTGCTGTCTTTATCTTTTGCCTTAGAGAAGACAATGGGTTCGTAGGCATAGCGGAATGCTTGGGTAATCATCGCCATAATCATCGCCACCTTCACACATGCTCCATACACACCGAGTTGGGCTTGGGCATTGGCTTCATCGCAAACAAGCGGAAAGATAATCTTGTCTGCCGTTTGGTTGAGGATGCCTGCAATGCCGAGCACCAGAATGGGCCACGAGTAGCCTAACATGCGTTTGAGGAGGGCGATGTCGAACCGCCACTTCACTTTGAAGAAGTCGGGAATGAAGAAGAAGGTAATCAGTCCTGTACACCACAGATTGATGCAGAAAACATAGAACACTTCTGTCTTGCCAAGCACCACAAAATAGAAGACGTTGAGCAGGATGTTGAAGAGGATGAACAGCAACTTCAACGAAGCGAACTTGAGCGGACGCTTCTGAAAGCGTAAGTAGCTGAAAGGCATGGCTTGAATGGCATCAAGCACCACTACCGCTGCCATCATGAGGAGATACTCGTGGTGGTCGGCATAGCCCAACAAATTGCTGACGGGGGTGATGAAGACGAACAGCCCTGCCAAGAAAAGAAGGGACAAAATGCCCACCACTGTCATTGCCGTAGAGAAGACGGTGTCGGGATGCTCATCTTCCTTATTGGCAAAGCGAAACAAGGTGGTTTCCATGCCAAAGGTGAGGATGACCAGCACGAGAGCCGTGTAGGCATATATGTTGACGCTGACCCCATAATCGCCTGAATCTTTAGGCATATAGTGGGTGTAGAGCGGCACAAGCAGGTAGTTGAGAAAGCGACCTACAATGCTGCTCAAGCCATAGATGGCGGTGTCTTTTGCAAGACCTTTGAGATTTGCCATAAATATTGAAAGTTGTAGAACTTTGAAGGCTTGATGAGTCCTGTAAAGACTCATCAAGCCTTATATTATTCAAGATATGTGTATCCGTACAGCCCACTGCGGTAGGTATCGAGGAACTCCTTGCCTTCCTCCAAGGTAATCTTGCCCTCCTTGATGGCTTGCTTTGCCCAGACTTCAAGGCTGCGGACAAGCTTCTTCGGCTCATACTGCACATAACTCAGCACGTCAGCCACGGTTTCGCCGTCAATGACGTTCTTAATGTGATAGCCATCCTTGTCGGTGGTGACGTGGACAGCATTGGTGTCGCCAAAGAGGTTGTGCATATCGCCAAGAATCTCCTGATAGGCACCCACGAGGAAGACTCCGATGTAGTAAGAGCCTTTCTTCTTGTCGAGCGAATGCAGGGGAATGAAGTGGCTCACGCCTGTTTCAGTAGCAAACTGCGCAATCTTGCCATCCGAGTCACAAGTGATGTCCTGCAAGGTAGCATTATGGTCCGGACGCTCGTTCAGTCGCTGAATCGGCATGATGGGAAAGATTTGGTCAATCGCCCAAGAGTCTGGCAGCGAATGAAAGAGGGAGAAGTTGCAGAAGTATTTGTCCGCCAAGAGTTTGTCGAGCGAGAGGAACTCTTCGGGTACATGCTTCATGGTGTGGACAAGCGCGTTAATCTCGCGCGCCACCGCCCAATACATCCTTTCTATTTCTGCGCGTGTACGCAAGTCGAGCATGCCATGAGAAAAGAGGTCAAGTGCCTCTTCGCGAATCTGCTGGGCATCGTGCCAGTTCTCCAACATGTTGCGCACGTTGATGTTACACCAAATGTCGTACAGGTCTCTTGCCAATGCGTGGTCGTCTTCCTTCACCTCAAACTCGTCGGGCATAACTGGCACCTCGGTGGTTTCGAGCACCTCCATGATGAGCACAGAATGATGGGCAGCCAAGGAACGTCCGCCCTCGGTGATGAGATTGGGATGGGGAATATTGTTGGCATCAGCCGCATCAACAAAGGTGTAAACACAGTTGTTCACGTACTCCTGAATGGAGTAGTTGACAGAGCTTTCGCTGTTGCTCGAACGGCTACCATCGTAGTCAACACCCAATCCGCCGCCACAATCCACGAACTCCACGCCATAGCCCAGTTTGTGCAACTGCACATAGAACATGCTCGCCTCGCGCAAAGCATTCTGAATGCGTCGAATCTTCGTGATTTGCGACCCGATATGGAAATGGATGAGTTTGAGGCAGTCCTTCATGTCGTTCTCCTCAATATAATGAAGTGCGGTCAGAAGCTCGCCAGAGGTGAGACCAAACTTGCTGGCATCGCCCCCACTCTCTTCCCACTTGCCTGAACCTGAGGCTGCAAGCTTGATGCGGATGCCCATGTTAGGACGGACACCTATCTTCTTGGCAATGCGCATGATAATCTCCAACTCATTGAACTTCTCCACCACGATAAAAATGCGCTTCCCCATCTTCTGAGCAAGCAGAGCAAGCTCGATATAGTCTTGATCTTTGTATCCATTGCAGATGATAAGCGAATCGCTGTTCATGTTGACCGCCAACACAGCATGCAACTCTGGCTTGGAACCAGCTTCAAGCCCAAGGTTGAACTTCTTGCCATGCTTTATCACCTCCTCCACCACGGGGCTAATCTGATTAACCTTAATAGGATAGATGATGAAGTTCTCAGCCTTGTAGCCGTACTCTTTAGCCGCCTTCATGAAACAGGTAGCAGTCTTCTCAATGCGGTTGTCGATGATGTCGGGGAAACGCACCAGCACAGGAGCTGACACATCGCGCAAAGCGAGGTCGTCCATCACCTCCTTCAAATCGACCTCCACCCCATCCTTTCGTGGTGTCACAGCCACATTGCCTTTCTCATTGATGTGGAAATAGTTGACCCCCCAACCATTGATACCGTACAGCTCGTTGGAGTCTTCGATGCGCCATTTTCTCATATAAGACTGATGATTTGATTGACGTAATTCTGAATTTGTTCTTGTGTGTGGATTGTCTCGATGGCAAGAGTATGCTTCGCCTTCTGATAGTGAGGAAGCCGCTTTTGAAGTGACTCTTCAATATAGACAATGAGTTCGTCGGCAGTCTTACCCTGAATCAGAGGACGAATCGTCTTGCCCATGCGCAAATGCTCGTTCAACACCCGAGGTGAGGCATTGAGGAAGATGGTCTCACCGCGCGTGTTCATATAGTCCATGTTGTCGAAGAAGCAGGGTGTGCCCCCACCGCAGGAGACAACAACGTCCTCGAACTCCATCACCTCGTGCAGCATCTTCCGTTCGATGTCACGAAAGCCATCCTCTCCCTTTTGGGCAAAGATGTCAGGAATCTTCTGATGGACGCGGTTCTCGATATAGTCGTCAAGGTCGTAAAAGCCCAGCCCCATCGTGCGTGCCAACACCTTGCCAATGATGGTCTTACCCGCACCCATATAGCCTATCAGAATGACGCGTTTCATGCCTTCGATGCAGGTTTACGTCCACGCTTGGCGGTAGCCTTAGCAGGTTGTGGCGTGTTGATAATGTTCATGCACTCTTCATAAGTAAGGTTGGCAGGTTCCTTGATGGTGCGAGGCAACTTATAGTTACTGCCCTTATACTTCAAGTATGGACCATAGCGACCATTCATCACCTCCAGTTCCGCATCCTCCTCAAAGGTCTTGATATGAGCCGACGCTTCGCCTTTCCGACGTTCCTCAATGAGCTGGATAGCTTCATCGAGCGTGATGCGCATGGGGTCTGCGCCTTTTGGCAAAGAAACATACTTCTTGCAATGCAGCACGTATGGTCCAAAGCGACCCGTACCCACCGTGACGCGTTCACCCTCATATTCTCCCAATTCACGGGGAAGTTTGAAAAGGTCAAGTGCCTCCTCCAAGGTGATGGTGGCAATGCTCTGCCCCTTGTTGAGCTGGGCGAAACGCGGCTTCTCGTTCTCATCGGCCACGCCAATCTGTACCATCGGGCCAAAGCGACCAATCTTCACGCTGACAGGCTTGCCCGTGCCTGGCTCTGTGCCCAACACACGCTCGCCCACCTTGTGCTCGCTCTTCTCCTGCAACGTGGCAGTCACCATGGGTTCCAGCTTGGCGTAGAAGTCGCGCATCATCTCATGCCAGTTCTCTCTGCCATCGGCAATCTCGTCGAACTCCTTCTCCACGTTGGCAGTGAAGTTGTAGTCAACAATATCGGGAAACGACTGAATGAGGAAGTCGTTCACCACGGTGCCTATATCGGTGGGGATGAGCTTGCCTTTCTCATTGCCCACCATTTCGTTTTTCGTCGTCTTCTTCAGTTTCCCTGCCGACAATTTGATGATGCCATAGCTACGCTCCTCGCCCTTCTTGTCGCCCTTCTCCACGTATTCACGCTGCTGGATGGTCGAAATCGTTGGCGCATAGGTAGAAGGACGACCAATGCCCAGTTCCTCCAACTTCTTCACCAGACTCATCTCGGTGTAGCGCAGTGGACGCTGGGTGAAACGCTGGGTAGCCACCATCTCCTTCATCTGCAAGGCCTCGCCCTTCTTCACGGCTGGCAACAGCCCTTCGGCTTCCTCCTGTGGCGTGTCGTCATCGTATGACTCTCGATACACACGCAGGAAACCATCGAACGTAATCACCTCGCCCGTTGCCACAAAGGCGGCACCCGTCTCAGCGTTGGAGATAGTGATGGTTGTCTTCTCCGCCTCGGCATCTGCCATCTGACAGGCAATCGTGCGCTTCCAAATCAGGTCATACAGGCGTTTTTCCTGCGAGTTGCCCGTAATCTCATGCGCATCGATGAAGGTGGGGCGGATAGCCTCGTGCGCTTCCTGCGCCCCTTTCGAGCTGGTGTGGAACTGACGCACTTTGGAGTAGCGTTCCCCGTGTATCTTGGCAATCTCGTTCTTCGTCGTGTTGATGCAGAGCGAAGAGAGGTTCACAGAGTCGGTTCGCATATAGGTGATGTGTCCCGACTCATACAGATGCTGTGCCACCATCATCGTTTGGCTCACGGTGAAACCCAACTTGCGACCAGCCTCCTGCTGCAAGGTAGAGGTTGTGAAAGGAGGCGCAGGGCTTCTCTTCACGGGTTTCTTCTCAATGTCGGTGATGGTGAACTCCTTGTCCTTGCACGACAGCAGGAACTGCTCGGCCTCTTCTTCTGTCTTGAAACTATGTCCCAACGAAGCCTTGATTTCCTGCCCATCGACCACGAACACAGCGTTCACCCGATAGAACGACTCGCTGCGAAAACGTTCGATTTCCTTCTCACGCTCCACAACCAGACGCACCGCCACACTCTGCACACGACCTGCTGAAAGGCTGGGTTTCAGCTTCTTCCACAACACGGGCGAGAGCTTGAAGCCCACAATGCGGTCGAGCACACGACGTGCCTGCTGCGCGTTCACCAGCCCCATGTCGATGGTGCGCGGTGTTTCGATGGCTTTCAGAATCGCCGTCTTCGTTATCTCATGGAAAACAATTCTTTTTGCCGCCTTCGGGTCAAGCCCCAACACTTGGCTCAAGTGCCATGAGATGGCCTCTCCCTCGCGGTCTTCATCGGAAGCCAACCAAACCGTGTCGGCTTTCTTTGCCTCGGTGCGAAGGCTCTTCACCACGCTTTCCTTGTCGGAAGGAATCTCGTACTCGGGCGAGAAGTCGTTCAGGTTCACACTCATCTCCTTCTTCTTCAAGTCGCGAATGTGTCCGTAGGAAGACATCACCTTGTAGTCCTTGCCGAGAAACTTCTCCAGCGTCTTAGCTTTGGCTGGAGACTCGACTATCACTAAGTTCTTCTGCATATATCGTTGTTTTGTCCTTTATCCCTTTTTGAGAAAATCGGGTGCAAAGGTAAACAAAATATCTTTCCCTGTATATATATAATGTGTAATTTTTTGAAAAAAGCAACATACGCACGTTTTCGCCACTTGGCAAGACTGTATTGCCTCCATTTGGGACAGAAACAGTGCTTCCATTCCCCGACAGAAAGGTCAAACACGAGCCAAAAGGCACTCCTGTTTGTAATGCGGTTTCACAGCCTCTAAATCGATGTCCCCGACTCCGACCGACCGATGTCCCCGACTCCGATTGGTCGGAGTCGGGGACATCGATTTTGGAGGGTTTTCTGAGGGGTGAACGAAGAGGGGCAAGAGGTGGGTTGAGTGAGGGCTGTTCGGGGGAGCAGTTCTATGACCTCGATTTGTTCTCTGAAATGCCCTTTCGGAAAAATTTGTTTCATAATTGTAAGAAGAAAGAGGTGAGAATGTCGTAACTTTGTCATACCGATTCTTGCGATAGCCACGAAAACGGCATTTTCCGTTAGATGGCGGCTATCGACACAGGACGAAACATACCAAAACTCAAAATAACCTGATATGAAGAAATTCAATTTTGCCATGGTGGGGCTGTTGATGATGGCCTCGTCGTCGCTGGCACAAGCACAAAAGAGTCCCGTCACGTTCAATGCCTACGAGTGGGACTTCGGTGTCATCCATGCGCTGAAGGGGACGGTCTGTCACACGTTCACCATGAAGAACACATCGAACAAGGCTGTCAAGATTGGCAAAGCCATTCCCAGCTGTGAATGTATCACCGCACATTACCCGACAGAGACGATTCTCCCAGGTGAGGTGACCAAGGTGATGGTGGCATTGTCACCATCGGGCACATTGGGCAAGACGTATCGCAGTGTGGAACTGGTGGATACAGAGGGGCGCACACTGGGAAGTCTCTCGGCGAAAGCTCTGGTGGAAGAAAGCACTCCTTTAATGCCAAACGGGGAACAATACCCTTTCCAAGACCCAACACTCTCGAACGAGGAGCGTGTGGAGAACCTCATCTCGCTGCTCACCCCTACGGAGAAAGTAGGACTGATGATGAACAAGTCCATCTCGGTCGATCGCCTTGGCATTCCTTCCTACAACTGGTGGAGCGAAGCCTGCCACGGAGTACGTCAAGGAGGCTATACGGTTTATCCACAACCGATTGGCATGGCAGCCGCGTTCAACGAGAAACTGGTTTACGATGTCTTCTCAACCGTGTCGGACGAAGCCCGTGCCAACTGGAACCGCTCTGACCACAACGTGTTCAACGTGCCTATGGGAGTCACTTACTATCCAGGCAACCCCGAACTGACGTTCTGGTGTCCGAACGTCAACATCTTCCGAGACCCACGCTGGGGACGCGGACAGGAAACCTGTGGCGAAGACCCTTATCTGAACGCAGTGCTGGGTGTACAGACCGTGTTGGGCATGCAGGGCAACGATGACAAGTATTTCAAGACCCACGCCTGTGCCAAGCACTACGCCGTACACAGCGGTCCTGAACCCTTGCGCCACACTTACAACGCCTCCGTCTCCATGCGCGACCTGTGGGAGACCTACCTGCCTGCCTTCAAGGCACTGGTGAAGAAGGGGAATGTGCGCGAGGTGATGTGTGCCTACAACCGATACGAGGGCAAACCCTGCTGCACGAGCGACCGCCTCTTGGTGGATATCCTGCGGCGCAAATGGGGGTATGATGCCATTGTCGTGACCGACTGCGACGCCATCAACAATTTCTATAACAAGGGGCAGCACGAAACACACCCTGACCCGATGTCTGCCTCGATAGACGCGGTGCTGAATGGCACCGACCTCGAATGCGGCAAGGTGTTCATGGTGCTGACGGAGGCTCTGGAGAAGGACCTCATCCAAGAGTCAACGCTGGACGACCACCTGCGCAAGACACTCATGGGACGCTTCGAGTTAGGCATGTTCGACCCTGCCGATATGCTTCCATGGGCGAAACTCGGGCCTGAGGTCATCAGCAGCGAGGCTAACAACGACCTCGCTACCCAAGCTGCCCGCGAGTCGATGGTGCTGCTGAAGAACAACGGGGTGCTTCCGCTGTCGAAAAGCCTCAGAAGCATTGCGGTGGTCGGTCCGAATGCTGACGACACAGAACTGCTCAACGGCAACTATGGCGGCACACCCACCAAGGAGCACACGCATTCGCTGCTCGAAGGCATCCGCAAGGCTGTGCCGAACAGCAACGTCTTCTACAAGAAAGCCTGTGAACTGAATGACGAGTTTGCCACCATCCATCATTTAGGCGACTTCAACGACGGCAAGGGCGTGAAGGTGGAGTTCTTCAACAACAACTCTTTGAGCGGAACACCCGACAAGACTGACTATTACAAAGAACTTAACTTCAGCACGTTCGGTGCATGGGGATTTGCCCAAGGCATCAGCAAGGACACGCTCTCCGTTCGGGTATCGGGCACTTATCAGGCGACATTTACGGGCGACATGAAATATACCCTCTCCACCGACAACGGCTATGTGCTCAAAGTGAATGGCGAAGTGGTGGAGGAAGCGGCTGCTGGCGGTCGCCGTGGCGGTTTCGGCTTCGGACGCAACGTGGAGTACAAGTCCTTCCCTGTCAAGGCAGGAGAGTGCTACGATGTGGTCATCGAATACAAACACGGCAACGGCAACTTCGCCATGTTGCGTGGCGACATCTGCGAACGCAAGCCTGTTGAGTTCAACGACCTTGCTGAGGAGGTGAAAGACATGGATGCCATCATCATCATCGGTGGTATCTCTGCTCAGATGGAGGGAGAGGGCGGTGACAAAGCCGACATCGAACTGCCGAAAGTGCAGCAGCGTCTCGTCAAGGCGATGCGTGCCACAGGCAAGCCCGTCGTGTTTGTCAATTGCTCGGGTTCTGCCATCGCTTTTGGCAGTGTGGAAGACAGCTACGACGCACTCATTCAGGCTTGGTATCCAGGACAAGGCGGCGCAAAGGCATTGGCGGAAGTGCTCTTTGGCGACTACAACCCTGGAGGCAAACTGCCCGTCACGTTCTACCGCTCCAACGACGACCTGCCCGACTTTCTTGATTACAGCATGGAGAACCGCACCTACCGCTATTTCCAAGGTGCTCCGCTCTATGCGTTCGGGCAGGGGCTGTCCTACACCACCTTCGCTGTGGGCAAGGGCAAGCTGTCAAGAAAGGCGATGAAAGCCGATGAGACGGTGAAACTGACGGTTCCTGTCACCAATACAGGCAAGCGTGAAGGTACTGAAACGCTACAAGTATATGTGAAGGCACTTGACTATCCCGAAGCACCCATCAAGTCGCTGAGAGGATTCCAGAAACTGGAACTGCAAGCTGGCGAGACAGGTAAGGCTGTCATCACGCTGGATGGCGAAGCCTTTGAGTACTACGACCCTTCCATCGACGAACTCTCTACTCGCTCAGGACGGTATCAGATTCTCTATGGAACTTCTTCGCGCGACTGCGACTTGCAAAGTCTTGAATTTGTAGTGAAATAACGCAGAATGAGATATAGGCATAAGAAGAAGGAGGCGGAAAGGGATTCCTTTCCGCCTCCTTCTTCTTATGCCCATATCAACAAGTAAGATGTGCTCAGTCAAACAGGTTGCGCATGCCTGTGTTGTCGTTAGGATTAGCCCAAGGATTGCGTCCAAGATGCTTGTAGGCCAACTCTGTGACTTCCCGACCGCGTGGGGTGCGCTTGATGAAGCCTTCTTTAATAAGGAATGGTTCATATACTTCCTCCACAGTACCAGTGTCTTCGCCGATGGCTGTGGCGATAGTGCCAAGACCAACAGGACCACCCTTGAACTTGTCGATGATGGTGGTGAGAATTTTGTTGTCAATCTCGTCCAAACCAAACTTGTCGATGTTCAAGGCTTCAAGAGCCATGTGAGCGATGGGCAGGTCAATCGTGCCGTTACCTTTCACTTGGGCAAAGTCGCGTACACGCCGCAAGAGCGCATTGGCGATACGGGGTGTGCCACGAGAACGTGAAGCTATCTCGCCCGCTGCATCGAAGTTACAAGGAATGCCTAACAGCTTGGCTGAACGGAGAATAATCTGTGTAAGCACCGCTGCATCGTAGTATTCAAGGTGAAGATTGATGCCGAATCGGGCACGCAGAGGTGCTGTCAGCAGACCACTGCGTGTGGTGGCTCCAACGAGGGTAAAAGGACTGAGGTCTATCTGAATAGAACGTGCCGACGGTCCTTTGTCTATCATGATGTCAATGCGGTAATCCTCCATCGCAGAGTAAAGATACTCCTCCACCACGGGCGAGAGACGGTGTATCTCGTCGATGAAGAGCACGTCGTTCTCTTCCAGCGAGGTGAGGATGCCAGCAAGGTCGCCAGGCTTGTCAAGCACGGGGCCAGATGTCACCTTGAACCCAACACCCAACTCATTGGCAATGATGTTGGAAAGGGTCGTTTTGCCCAGTCCTGGAGGGCCATGCAACAGTGTGTGGTCAAGCGGCTCGCCACGGAAACGGGCTGCCTCGACAAACACGCTAAGGTTCTCCACCACCTTGGTTTGTCCACTGAAATCGTCAAAGCGAAGAGGACGGAGAGCGTTCTCAAAATCCTTGTCCTTCGTGTTTCGTTGTTCGCGTATATCAAAATCTTCTTGCATAGTCGCTTTTAAGCTCATTCATTCACCATAAACTTGCCGTCGGGAGTCATTCCCTCGCAAGAAACGTACATCTCATGGCACGACGAGTTGTTGAAGAACTCCACCGTAGCCTTGCCCTCAGCGTCGGTCTTCACGTCAGGCTCCCAAAAGAGCGTGCGACGGAAGTCATCCATGGGGGGCAGCACCGAGTAGTCATCCGTCTCGAAAGTGGAAGCCTTGTTGAAGCCTTGGAAGTGGGTGTTGCGCAATCCTTTCTGCTTCACTTGAAACGAATGGTGGGTATAGACGAACACCGTCACAGGGTTGGGAATAGACGGCAAAGCACGCAGATAACGCGTGTAAACGTCCGACCGTTCTGTCACATAGACCGCTTTCACCTCGTCCAAGTCCATATTGAGCAGCGTTCCTGCAATGTCAGAATCGGCTTGTGCCACAGCACTGCCTTGCATGACCTCAAAGACATCGAACTTCAGAGAGCCTAACATCGTGATAGCCCAATAGGCATTATCGACAATCCAAATAATCGGACGATTCTTATAAGAAAGACCTGCATAGCGGTAGATGCTGCCTGCTTCGCCACTACTATTCTCCATCTCCAACGGCTCTGCCTCCGTAATGTCCGTCCCTTCCGTCATGTCGCCATCCTCTGTCCCTTCTAACGAAAAATCGGTTGAAGTGGCAGCCGCATCGGCTGTTGCTTCCTGCATGGCGGCATCCGTGGCAAAAGCGTTCACGTCTTTGCCCGAGCCACCAAAGAACGGGTTGCGCATGTGAAGCCAACTCCCCAATACAGGCATCTCCATTCCCTTATCGGCAAACATGTCGGCATCGGTGTCGGCATTGTAATACATGGAAGCATAACGCTGGGCTTGTCCCTCTGACTCCCATGCGGCACGGGCATTGTCATAAATACGAGTACGCTTCGCCTTCACCACCACCGTGGGTAACACGTGTTCGCGCCGCTGAATCGGGATGTACTCATGCTCTTCCTCTGCCGCTTTCTTAGAAGACTCTGTGGCAAAGAGATTCGGACGCATCAGATTGATTGTCTTTGTCTCGTCAGGCGACAACCAACGCCGCGCAGGGGAGAAATGGCGGTCGATACCCACAAAGTAGTTGGCATCCTTATCGCCCTTCTGTGTGTTGATGATGAGCTTCCATTCCCCGTCCATATTGGGCAGAGAGAAGGCATAGTTGCCTAACGAATCGGTCACAGTGCCCCCTTCCAAATGCTCGCCATTCTGATTGTAGAAGTACATGAACAGATTCACGCCATCCACCGTGTTCTTCTTGCGCTTTTGCCCTAACTTGCCAAACACATACAGCTTATCCTCAATGGGTTGCGTGAAGTTAGCGGTGCTGTCGTTAAAGAGCGTGCGCCCCTTGTTCTGCTCAATGGCATTCGCCATCAATGCCCAGTCATACCGTCGCCATCCCTGCACCAACATCAGCAGGTCGGCTGCCAAACGATGCTCATAATCGTCTGCCTCAAAGTAATAACCAGGGTCTGCGATGTAGCCCTTGATGTCGCTGGAAAGCAAGAGCCATGTGAGCGCATTGCCTTCACGACCATTGGTCATGGTCGCCGCATCCATCGCTGAAATGGACAGGTTGCTGTTCGGCTGCGCCTGAATACTGAGCGTCACGGTTCTGCATGGCTTCGGGAAAGCCTGTACAGCGGTAATGCGGACAGAATCTTCCTTACTGGCAGCAGGGGCAATGAAGAACTGGCGGTCAGCTTGGATATGCCCGTCGGCAGTAAAGAATGTCAACTGGTTCACGCCTGCTGGCAAGGAAGCTCGGTTGAACGGAATCATCATTGCGCGCTCCGCATACACCGTATCCGCCATCATGATACGACCATTGTTGATTAACGTATAGCCCAACAACTTGCCCACCATCGACGGAGTGGCATACACCGTTACCTCCACCGCTTCATCCTTCAGCGTGTTCACCTTCATCGCCAAGCCCTCTGGCTCTCCCTCCGCCAAACGTACATCGTGCTTCTTTCCGTTGGCATCGACCAAACGTAAATACTTCGGTGTTCCGTCGAGCATCACATCGAACACGCCCTTTCCATCACGAATCGTACTCACCGCCGACAGTTCCTCCTTCTGCTCGTCCAGCAACCTACCGCTGGCTTCGATGCCAACACCCGTCTTGTCCGTCACATAGAACGCCACACGATTAGGCACACCACACACCAGCTTGCCGCCCTCAGGATAGAGCCTCACCTTCATTCCACTCTCCTTCGTATCAGAACCATCGTTCGTGCGCACATTAGGCAAACGCTTGCGATAGCCCATGTCATCCATCACCATCTTGGAGTAGTCTCCCTCCTGCTTGGGGGCGTTGAACACAGGGAACACGCGCGAGAAGATGCCGCCATTCCCCCAGTTGGTCATGTATCGAGTGTAGGCGCGCACCTCGTAGAATCCTGTGGTATAGAGGCTGTCCAGCGTGATGTCGCCATGTGCCATGCCCTCTTGGATGGGCAGCTTCCGTGTCTCCACCACATCGCCCGATGGATTCACCAGCTCTACATAAAGCACAGTGCTCAGGTCGGTCGGCTTGCCATTATCGGCACGGATGACATACCCCTTGAACCAAATGGTCTCACCCTTGAAGTAACCCGTGTTGTCAAAATGCAGATACACCTTCTCCTGCGGCATCATCTGCGCAAAGTTCATGGCACGCTTCATGTAGGACAACACACCGATGAGTTCGCTGTTGTCCTGTGCCCATCCCCCTGCGATGGCAGAAAGCATAAAAATGAAAAGTAAAAACTGGCGTTTCATGCGTGTCTGTGTTGTGTTATCGCTGTGTCAGTCGGTCGGCTGGCTGCAGCACATAGAGGCGGTCGTTCACTCGCACACGATCGTTCACCTTGATGCTGATGTGCTGTCCCCGGGTGGCAGTCTCCACAGGTTGCAAGTCGAAGCGAATCTCTTCACAGGGTTGGATGAGCGCACCCGTCGTAGTGCCTGTCACCAGTATCTTGTCGCCCACATGCAGGTCTTCATTCTCTATCAGGAACTCCGCCACGCCTATCTTCGAGAAGTACTTCATGCACTTGCCCACATACACCTTCTTCTCCGTCGCCTTGCTGCCATACACTTCGCACCACTCGCCCAGCTTCTGCCCTTGGTAGTAACCATCCCAAAAGCCGCGGTTAAACACCGTGCCAAGCTCCTGATCCCACGCATCTTGCCGTTCCTCGGTGAAACTGCCGTCAAGCACCGCATTGATGGCTTCGTCGTAGGCTTTCACCACTGTATAGACATACTCAGGTCCTCGGGCACGACCTTCAATCTTGAACACCCGTACCCCTGCATTCATCATGATGTCGATGAAACGAACCGTCTTCAAGTCGCGGGGCGACATGATATATTTGTTATCCACATTCAGCTGTGTGCCCGTCTCCACGTCCGTCACCTCATACCCTCGGCGACAAATCTGCACGCATTCACCACGATTGGCACTCCTGCCAGCGTTCTGCAACGACAGATAGCACTTGCCGCTGATAGCCATGCACAAAGCTCCGTGGCAGAACATCTCTATTCTGATAAGCTCACCCTTCGGGCCTCTCACGTTCTGCTCCACAATCTGTTGATAGATATCCCTCACCTGCCACATGTTCAGTTCCCGCGCTAACACCACCACATCGGCAAACTGGGCATAGAACTTCAGTGCCTCGATGTTCGAGATGTTCAGTTGTGTGCTCAGATGCACCTCCTGTCCAACCTCTCGGCAATACGTCATCACCGCCACATCGCTCGCAATCACAGCCGAAATCCTCGCTTCCTTTGCCGCGTCGATAATCTCACGCATCGTCGGAATGTCCTCGCCATAAATAATCGTGTTCACCGTCAAGTAGGACTGCACACCATGCTCATGACAGATGGCGGCAATCTCCTTCAAGTCATCAATCGTGAACGCACTGGCTGAGTGACTCCGCATGTTCAGTTTCCCGATACCGAAATAGATAGAGTTGGCCCCTGCCTTCAATGCAGCCGCCAAACTTTCGCGACTACCAACAGGTGCCATGATTTCAAAATCAGAACGTTTCATGGGTGCGAAGGTACGACTTTTTTTCTGCACTTCAACAACAAATGTCCCACATCTTTCACTTTGCCGCCAAACAAATAAACCTCGCCACCATCCTTGATGCCCGTCTTCTTGCGCAGCTCATCAGCCGTGAGGGGAAAATTGCGGGTGGCGATATTGGCTTGGGGGATGTCCCGTTTCAAGCGTTTGAGAAGTTTAGAAGAGAGGGGCATCCGCTCCTCTACCTCAAAGATGCGACCAGGGAAGTCAGGCAAGAGTTCGTCGGAGGTCATCAAGTGCGTGCCAGCCTCCAGTTGGCGAAGATGATTGAAGCGGTGGCAAAGGCTACCGAATGCCTGTGCCTTCATCAGGGTTACGTCAGGCTCATAAAGGTAACACCCCACGCCGCTCTCTGAGACAAATACCGCCATTTCATCGGACAAACCGAAGGAGTATCGAATGGTTCTGTTAGTCTTGAAATCCACACAGAAAACCTTCACATCGTTTCCGTTGCAACAGCCTTCCTCTTGGGGGAGTTGCGGAGCTTCCATCTTCACTAACACTTCCTTACACTCGTTCTTCACCGCTACCACATGCACCTCCGTCACACCTCTCAGCTTCCGCAACACATCCTTGATGTCAGCCATCGGAGACAGTTTCACCACCACCATGTTAGCGTGCGCCAAGAGTTCATCCTGCCACGCCACGACGTTGGGTTCGCAGTCCTCCATCGCATACACACGGCTGCCGTCACCTGCCCGTCGCGCTGGGTCAAGATAGATGACATCCACCGATGGAATCGGCAAATTCCTTCCATCCCCCTCTCTCACATCGACCACAGGATGGCATCCGTCAGCCAGAGCCGCAAAGTTGTGACGTGCCGCTTCGCAGAGAGACAGCTGACGCTCCGTGTAGATGGCGCGCTGCATTCCCTCCGACATATACCAAAAGTCCACACCCATGCCGCCTGTCATGTCGCACAGACTTTCGCCAGCGATGATGCTCCGCTTGTAGCGTGCTGTCTGTTCAGAACTGCATTGCTCGGCTGGCACACGACCACCCATCACGAGGTCGGCATTCCCGTACCATTCGGGCAACTTCCCTTTCAGCCGTCGTCGCGCCTCAATCTGTTCCACAGCAAAAGGCACATCGACATCGGGATACCGCCGAGCCGCCAAGAGGAGGTCTGCGGTATCGTCATTCAGATGCTGCTGGATGAAAGTGCGTATGTCGGAAGTCCAAGTCATCGTCTGCTAATGGTAGGTCAGACAAAGGTAAGAACTTTCCAGAAAACCTACAACGAATTACGCCAAAAAGAAGACACGCTGAAATGGTGCATTTACACCCCCAAAAGGGGTCTGAGTCAGACCCTAAGAAGGGAGTGAGTCAGACCCCAAATAGGGTGTGACTCACTCCCCTTTTGAGGCATATTCGGTGGCTTATCACGATGGTCGCCTAAGTCCATCTTGGCAGCACCGACAGGGCTAACAAGTGGTTCATGATGGGGATTGAGGCTTTTTTCCTTATATATAAAGATGTGTAAACAGGTCAGCGTGTACAAATGCCGAGGTTTCGTGCGTCCCTTCCATCGCTTTTTCGGCTTTTGTTCTACAAAAGATGCGTTTTTCATCCCATTTTCATTACCTTTGCAAAAATTTCACTTCAATCAGATGGTTTTCAACTACGACGTGGTTGTGGTGGGAGCAGGACACGCTGGATGCGAAGCCGCTGCCGCAGCAGCCAACTTGGGTGTTAAGACATGTCTCATCACGATGGACATGAACAAGATTGCACAAATGTCGTGCAACCCTGCCATTGGCGGCATAGCCAAAGGACAGATTGTGAGAGAGATTGACGCATTGGGAGGATACACGGGCATCGTCACTGACCGTTGCAGCCTGCAATTCAGAATGCTGAACCTCTCGAAAGGTCCTGCGGTGTGGAGTCCCCGTTCACAATGCGACCGTGCCAAGTTCATTTGGACTTGGCGAGAGATATTGGAGAACACGCCGAATTTGCAGATTTGGCAGGACCAAGTAAGGGAGTTAATCGTTGAGAATCAAGAGGTTCAAGGTGTAAGGACTTATTATGGGGCGGAGTTCAGGGCAAAGTGCGTCGTCATTACGGCTGGCACATTCCTGAATGGCTTGATGCACATCGGTCGCATGAAGATTCCGGGTGGAAGATGTGCCGAGGCGGCTGCGCTGGAACTGACGGAATCTATCACGAAACACGGCATCCGTGCTGGTCGCATGAAGACAGGCACTCCTGTGCGCATCGACAAACGCAGCGTTGATTTCTCGCTCATGGAGAAACAAGATGGCGACCACGATTTCCACAAGTTTTCTTATCTGCCTACGGAACACACGGCTGTCAGCGAGCGCAACAACCTACCCTGCTGGATTTGCTACACAAATACGGAAGTACACGACATCCTGCGTTCAGGACTTCCCGACTCACCACTTTATAATGGACAAATCCAAAGCATCGGTCCGCGCTATTGTCCCAGCATTGAGACAAAACTGCACACGTTCCCTGACAAAGACGAGCACATGCTTTTCCTTGAGCCAGAGGGGGAGACGACCAACGAGATGTACCTCAACGGCTTCTCGTCTTCGCTTCCATTGGACATACAGCTGACTGCCCTGCGCAAGATTCCTGCATTCAAGCATTTGGAGATTTATCGTCCGGGCTATGCCATCGAATACGACTTCTTTGACCCCACGCAACTCACCCACTCGCTTGAATCGAAGGTGGTGAAGAACCTCTTCTTCGCAGGACAAGTGAACGGCACAACGGGCTATGAGGAAGCGGCTGGACAAGGCATCATTGCGGGCATCAATGCTGCCATCAACAGCAGCATGGCGACTCAACCCACGAGTCCTGCATGCAGCGAGACGACTGCTGTTCCTCTCAACAACGGGCAGCCATTCACCCTCGGTCGTAACGAAGCCTACATCGGTGTCCTCATCGACGACCTCGTGACAAAAGGCGTGGATGAGCCATACCGCATGTTCACCTCGCGTGCCGAATACCGCATCTTGCTGCGTCAAGACGATGCTGACATGCGCCTGACGGAACGCAGCTACAAACTGGGATTAGCCTCAGAAGAACGTTACCGACTGATGCAATCGAAGAAGGAGAAGGTCAATGCCATCACCGAATTTGCAGCCAACTTCTCACTGAAGCCTTCGCTTATCAATCCAGCCTTGGAGGCATTAGGCACGACACCACTCCGCCAAGGCTGCAAGTTGGAGGAACTGTTAGGGCGACCTCAAATCAACATCAATAACATCGCGCCACACATCGACACCCTCCGCAAGGAGCTGAACCGTATCATTGGTGACGATTCGCGACACGAAGAGATGATCGAGGCAGCAGCGATCCAAATCAAATACAAGGGCTACATCTATCGCGAGCAACAAATGGCAGACAAGATGATTCGCTTAGAGAGCATCAAGATTCAAGGGAAGTTTGACTACCCCAACATGACCCAAATTTCTATCGAAGCGCGCCAAAAGCTACAAGCCATCCAGCCCGTCACGTTAGCGCAAGCCTCACGCATCCCAGGTGTTTCGCCTTCCGACATCAACATCATGCTGGTGCTGATGGGCAGATAACACGCAGGAGGTTATTAAAGCCTTGCCGTGTTCCACGTGAAACAAAACCGTCGTACCTTCAACAGAAACAGCCACTTACGGGAAGACATCAAAGAAAATCTATAATAGCATAACTATGGAAATCAACAATCAGTACCTACTGAATCATCTACGCAGCATTCCCGACTTCCCCAAGAAAGGAATCAACTTCCGTGACGTAACCACCCTCTTCAAAGACGCTAAAGCACTTCAAATCATGGAAGAGGCACTTTACGAACTCTATAAAGACAAAGGAATCACAAAGGTGGTGGGCTTGGAGACCCGCGGTTACATCATGGGGTCCATCCTTGCCCGTCGTCTGAATGCGGGCTTCGTCATGGCGCGCAAACCAGGCAAACTCCCTGCCACCACGGTAAGAGAGAGTTTCACCAAAGAGTACGGCACTGATGCCATCGAGATTCACCTTGACGCAATCGAACCCAACGACGTGGTTCTTCTCCACGACGACCTGCTCGCTACGGGAGGCACGATTAAAGCCGCATGGAAGTTGGTAAAAAAGCTTAACCCCAAGAAGTGCTACATGAACTTCTTGGTGGAGATTAGCGACGAAGGCTTACAGGGGCGAGAGGCTATAGGCGACGGCATCGAAATCACCACGCTACTCACCATCTAAAAGCCACAACCACAAGCCTCCACCCTTTGGAACTCTTTCAGCCATTAACAAAGCGTTGAACACGCTCTCGTTACGCACTGAAAACGGGGCAGTTAGGCAATAATTGTTTCACGTGAAACAAAGTAATGCTTTAAGTGAACAGAACCAACATAACAAAGAACGAAGAACGACTACAACGGCTCAAGGTGATTGTCAACAGCCTCACCGAAGAACCTGGATGCTATCAATACTTAGACAAAGATGGCACGGTCATCTATGTGGGCAAAGCGAAGAACCTCAAGCGGCGAGTCAGCTCTTACTTCAACAACTCTCCCAAGAATCGCAAAACGCAGATTTTGGTCAGCAAGATTGAGGACATCAAATATGTGGTCGTCCCCACTGACGAAGATGCGCTCATCCAAGAGAACAACCTTATTAAGGAGCACCAGCCTTTCTATAACATCCTGTTGAAGGATGGTAAGACTTACCCGTCCGTATGCGTCACCAACGAGTACTTTCCACGCATTGTCAAGACACGCAACATTGACAAGAAAGCAGGTACATACTATGGTCCTTTCAGCCATACAGGCACGCTGAACGCCATGCTCGAACTGATTAAGAAGCTCTATCAAGTGCGCCTCTGCCACACTGCCATCACGCCCGAGAAAATCAAGCAAGGGAAGTTGAAGAAATGCCTTTATTACGACATCGGCAAATGTAAAGCTCCATGCCTTGGGTGGCAGTCAAGAGAGGAATACCTGCAACAAATCGACGAAATCAAGGATATACTGAGTGGGAATACACGCTTGCTGTGCCAAAAGCTGTTAGGTGAAATGCAGATACTGGCTGAAGAGGAGAGGTTTCTGGAGGCAGAAGCCGTCAAGAAGAAATACCTGTTGGCAAAAGACTTTGACAGCAAGAGCCGTGTCATCACCAGCACAAATCAAAACATCGATGTATTCAGCATAGAGGACGACGAAAACAAAGCTTATGTCAACTATATGCACGTCGTGAACGGCTGCATCACACGCGTCTTCACCAACGAATACAAGAAACGATTGGACGAGACTCCCGAAGAGATTCTTTCATTGGCGATTGTCGATATGAGGGAGCAGTATGGCAACGAGTCGAAAGAGATTGTCGTGCCGTTTGAGTTAGATTTCACACTCAAAGACGCTGATTTCATCGTTCCAAAGGCAGGGGACAAAAGGAAGTTGCTTTTCCTTTCGGAAGCAAACGTCCGTCAGTACCGCATCGACGCACTGAAACAAGCCGACCGCATGAACCCTGACCAAAGGAACGTGAACATCCTGAAGGAACTGCAACGCAAACTCAAACTGCCGAAGATTCCGATGCGCATCGAGTGTTTTGACAACTCCAACACGATGGGACAAGACGCTGTGGCAGGATGTGTCGTTTTCATCGGTGGAAAGAAGTCGAAGAACGACTACCGCAAGTATAACATCAAAACAGTGATTGGTCCTGACGATTATGCTTCGATGAGCGAGGTCGTCTTCCGCAAATACAGCCGTGCCATCGAAGAAAAGACTCCCCTGCCCGACCTTATCATCACCGATGGCGGCAAGGGGCAGATGGAGGTGGTCAGAAAGGTAATAGAAGACCAGCTACACCTTGACATCCCCATTGCAGGTTTGGCAAAAGACAGCCATCACCGAACCAACGAGCTTCTTTTCGGCTTTCCTGCACAAGTGGTGGGCATCGAGATGGACAGCCCTCTCTTCAAACTGCTCACACAGATTCAAGACGAGGTACACCGCTTTGCCATCACCTTCCACAAACAAAAGCGTGTGAAGCACAACAGGGAATCAGAACTTGACCACATCAAAGGCATCGGAGCAGCCACCAAGACCTTATTGCTCAAGAAGTTCAAGAGCCTCAAACGAATTAAAGAGGCTGATTACGAGACACTTGCAGATGCTATTGGTGCATCGAAAGCACGACTCATCAAGGAGTTCTTCAACGCATAAAAACACAACATGATATATGAGAGCAGTATTACAACGAGTCACACACGCATCCGTCACAATCAACGGAGAGAAGAAGTCAGCCATCGGCAAGGGCTATTTGATTCTACTCGGTTGCGAAAACGCTGACAATGAAGAAGATATAACGTGGTTAGCAAAGAAGATATGCAACCTTCGTGTGTTCGACGACGAGAACGGCGTGATGAACAAGTCCATTCTTGACGTGGGCGGCGAGATTTTGGTGGTCAGCCAGTTCACCCTGTGGGCAAGCTACAAGAAAGGCAACCGCCCATCGTATCTGCGAGCAGGGAATCACGAGGTGACAATTCCACTATACGAGCGATTCTGTGCGGTTCTATCGGAACAATTAGGTCGCCAAGTCGCCACAGGAGAGTTCGGTGCAGACATGAAAGTAGAACTGCTGAACGACGGGCCTGTAACCATCTGCATGGACACAAAGAACAAGGAATAACGGCCCATTCCATCGGATAAACCCACACGAAAAAAGAAACAAACAATAGCAATATGGAAGAAAACAAGTATTTTGAAGTTCTGAAGCAATACGACTTGGAACTTGATGATGAGAAAGTGAAACGTCAGGTGGAGATTCTGCTGAAGGAACATCTGACAGAGAACAACACACGCGAGGTGAAGCAATTCCTGCTGAACAGCGTGGAACTGACCACACTCAAGACCACAGACAGCGAGGACAGCGTGCTGAAGTTTGTAGAGAAAATCAACAAGTTCGATGATGTCTATCCCGAATTAGGGCATGTGGCCACCGTCTGCGTCTATCCCTGTTTCGCCAAGATTTGCCACGACACGCTGGAAAACGAAGAGGTGGAAATAGCCTGTGTATCGGGCAGTTTCCCATCAGCACAGACCTTTATTGAAGTGAAAATTGCAGAGACAGCACTGGCACTCAAAGACGGTGCGACAGAGATTGACATGGTGATTCCCGTGGGCAAGTTCTTGGCGGGCGATTACGAAGGAATGTGCGATGAAATCGAAGAAATGAAAGCCGTATGCGGAGAAAAGAAGCTGAAAACCATCCTCGAAACAGGATGCCTCAAGACCGCTACAAACATCAAGACAGCCAGCCTCTTAGCCATGTATGCAGGAGCCGACTATATCAAGACTTCAACGGGCAAGCTCGAACCTGTCACCACCCCCGAAGCGGCTTTCGTCATGTGCCAATCCATCAAGGAATACTACGACAGAACGGGCGTTCAGATTGGCTTCAAGCCTGCTGGTGGCATGAAGACCGTGGAGGACGCGCTCATCTATTATACGATTGTGAAGGAGGTATTGGGCGAGAAATGGCTGACGAACCAGTGGCTGCGCCTTGGCACCAGTTCGCTTGCCAACAAACTGCTTTCGGAGATTGAAGGGAAGGACGTGCAGTTCTTCTAAAAACCAATCTCTGTTTGGGATAAGAAAGCCCTTCTCCTCCCCCTAAATATACCCTGAAAATCGATGTCCCCGACATCGACCAATCGGAGTCCCCGACATCGGTTGACCGATGTCGGGGACTCCGATTTAGAGGCTGTGGAAGCGTACTGCACATAGATGTATCTTGTGACTGATGTCTGTTTCTACTTGTGAACAACAGCGACGTCCCCAACTACGATTGGTCGTAGCTGGGGACGCTGCTGTTTGGGAAGTATGGAAGGAGGTATGACCTTACATAGAACGGTCGATTACATAATCAACATAGGCGATAAGGGCTTGTTTGGCAGGAGAATCGGGGAAAGACGCAAGCAAGTCTTTGGCCTCCTGAGCGTAGCCGTTCATCACAGCCACGGCATAGTCAATTCCACCATTCTCCTTGGTGAACTCAACCAGCCTTTCTATCTCGGCTTGAGACACCATGCGTGCCTTTACTTTACGCACAAGGGCTTGCATTTCAGTGTTTTCAGTAACAAGGAGGGCATGGATGACAGGAAGGGTGAGTTTGCCCTCCTTCATGTCGTTGCCTGTAGGTTTACCAATGGCGGCATTTGAGAAATAGTCAAAGATGTCATCGCGAATCTGGAAACAAATGCCAATTTTTTCACCAAAATCGGCTAAAATCCGTCGTACCGATTTGTCCGACGAAACCGAAAAAGCCCCTGATTCGGCACATGCAGCAAAGAGCGCGGCCGTCTTATTCCGAATAATCTCAAAATAGACAGATTCGTCTATCTCTTGGTTCTGCACGTTGTGGAGCTGCAACAACTCGCCCGACGCAAGACCTTGGGCAGCAGTGGAAACAGCATTGACCAGTTCGGTGCTGCCCATCTTGGCTGCGCAACGAAGTGCATTGGCTAAGATGTAGTCACCAACCAACACCGCCACCTGATTGCCGTATGCGCTATTGACCGATTCCTGCCCACGGCGTTCGGCACTCTCGTCCACCACATCGTCGTGAACAAGGCTCGCGGTGTGGAAGAACTCAAATGTAGCCGCGGCATAGATGGCATCGTCGTTCACTGCACCACCTACCATCTTAGCTACCAGCAATGTAAGCATCGGACGCATCATCTTCCCCTGCCGCTTGCCAATGACGCTCAGCACCTCTTGCAAGAGGGGATTCGTATGCACCATGTAGGAGTCGAACACTTGTCGATAGGTGCTCAACTCCGCTTCAATCGGCTTTCTGATATGTTGCAATACGTCCATCTTTTTGAAAAACATCTACAAAGTTAGTGCTTTTTCCAAATATATTTCGTAAGTTTACACACAAAATGGAAAAGGTATGGCAAAATTGTTCCTTCTCGATGCCTACGCATTGATTTATCGAGCTTACTACGGCTTCATCAAGAGTCCCCGCATCAACAGCAGAGGCGAGAATACCTCAGCGGTGCTGGGCTTTGTGAACACACTCGAGGAGATTCTCACCAAAGAGAATCCTGAATACATCGGTGTGGCGTTCGACCCACATGGGGCAACATTCCGCCACGAGGCATTTGCAGCGTATAAGGCACAACGCGAGGAGACTCCCGAGGGCATACGGTTTGCTGTGCCTATTATAAAAGATGTGTTGCAGGCTTACCGCATCCCCGTGCTGGAGGTGGCTGGCTTTGAAGCCGACGACGTGATTGGAACTTTGGCAAAACAGAGCGAATCCATCGAGGGAATTGACACTTTTATGATGACTCCTGACAAGGATTATGGGCAGTTGGTGGCGAAGAATGTGCGGATGTACAAACCACGTCATGATGGGGGCTTTGACATCTTAGGTGTGAAGGAGGTGACGGAGAAGTATGGCATCAGCGACGTGAAGCAAGTGATAGACCTTTTGGGCTTGATGGGCGACTCTTCTGACAACTACCCCGGCTGTCCTGGTGTTGGAGAGAAGACGGCGGTGAAGCTCATCAACGAGTTCGGCAGCATCGAAGGACTCTTGGCAAACATTGACCAACTGAAGGGGGCGACGAAGCGGAAGGTGGAGGAACACGTGGACGACATCAAGCTGTCAAAGTTCCTCGCAACCATCCGAACAGATGTGCCCATCACGCTCGACCTCAACAGCCTCAAACGCGAGCCGCTCGACGAAATCGCTCTGAAAGAGATTTTTGAACAGCTGGAGTTCCGAACTCTGAGCAAAAAGCTTTTCGGAAGAAACGATACATCGACACCCTCCCCTGCTCCATCGGCTGCCACCGCCAAGGGTAAGAACAAAGGACAGATGAATGACCTTTTCAGTGGCGACCTCTTCAACGAACCTGCACCAGCACCCCAACCTACCCTTCCCGAAGCCTCAAACACTGCGCTCCATCAGAACGAGGGGCAGGGCGATTTGTTTTCGTCAAATCTCAGCGACTTAACGACGACAAAGCACAACTACCAGCTCATTGATTCTGAGGATGAAATGGACTTAATCGCTGCAAAATTATTGACATCTAATTTCGTCAGTTTAGATACGGAGACCACTTCAGTTGATGCCATGTCGGCAAAACTGGTCGGATTGAGCTTCGCCGTCGAAGAAGGGACAGCGTTTTACATCCCTATCCCCTACCACGAGGAATGGCAAGGCGAGGACTTTGAGCATTCGTTAAAAATTGTGAACAAGTTCAAGGCGGTGTATGAGTCAGCCACCATTTTGAAGATTGGGCAGAACATCAAGTACGACATGATGGTGTTGGCAAACTATGACATCCATCTCAAAGGCAAGATGTTCGACACGATGATTGCGCACTACATCATCGCACCAGAGTTGCGTCACAACATGGATTATTTGGCTGAGGTGTATCTGAAATATAAGACCATCCACATCGACACCCTCATCGGTTCAGGCAAGAAACAACGCTCGATGCACGAACTCGACCCCAAGGATGTGTATGAGTATGCCGCCGAGGATGCTGACGTGACCTTGAAACTGAAAAACATCTTGGAGAAGGAACTGCACGAGAAAGGACTCTGGCAACTCTTCGACGAGGTGGAAATGCCCCTGATGCCAGTTTTGGCGCGGATGGAGATGAACGGTGTCCGAATCGACGAAGCCTCGTTGGCAGAGACCTCGCGTGTGTTCACCGAACGGATGGAAGCCATCGAACACGAAATCCGCGAAGTGGCAGGAGAAGGACTCAACATCAGCTCCCCCAAGCAAGTGGGCGAACTCCTCTTCGACAAGCTCAAGATTGATGCCAAGCCCAAGAAGACGAAAACGGGGCAATACGTAACCGACGAAGCGACCTTGCTCGCCTTGAAGAGCAAGCATCCCGTGGTGGAGAAGATACTCGACTATCGGGGTTACAAGAAACTGCTGAGCACCTACATTGATGCCCTACCCCGACTGGTCAACCCACGCACAGGGCACATACACACCTCCTACAATCAAACCGTTACAGCAACAGGCAGGCTCTCGTCAAGCAACCCCAACTTGCAGAACATTCCTATCCGAGACGAGAACGGAAAGGAAGTGCGCAAAGCCTTCATTCCCGACGAAGGAGAGCTATTCTTCTCTGCCGACTACAGCCAAATAGAGCTGCGATTGATGGCTCATCTGAGCCAAGACCCCAACATGGTGGAGGACTTCAACAGCGGACACGACATCCACCAAGCGACAGCCGCCAAAATCTTCAAGGTCAACATCAACGACGTGACCTCCACTATGCGCCGAAAGGCAAAAACAGCCAACTTCGGCATCATCTATGGCATTTCAGCCTTCGGCTTGGCCGAACGCATGGAAGTGAGCCGCAGCGAAGCCCGCCAGCTCATCGACGACTACTTTGCCACCTACCCAGGCGTGAAAGCATACATGGACAAGAGCATCGAGAAAGCCCGCCAGTTAGGCTACACAGTGACCCTTCTCGGTCGCCGCTGCCAGCTGCCCGACATCAACTCGCACAATGCCGTTGTGCGCGGCTATGCCGAACGCAATGCCATCAACGCCCCCATTCAAGGCACTGCCGCCGACATCATCAAAGTGGCGATGATACGCATCGACAAACGGATGCGCGAGAAAGGCCTGAAGTCGAAGATGATTCTGCAAGTACACGACGAACTCAACTTCTCCGTTGTGCCCGAAGAGAAAGAACAGCTACAGGCATTGGTTATCAACGAGATGCAGAACGCCATCAAGCTGTCAGTACCCCTCTTTGCCGACTGCGGATGGGGCATAAACTGGCTCGAAGCCCACTAACCGAATTTCACTGCCACCAAGCCAGCAAATCAAACAGATTTCCCCATGCTGCGGAACATGATTGTCCTTCTATTATTAGTATTGTACGCACACGACGTGAAAGCGCAGCAAACCTTCACGGTCATGTCTTACAACATCGAAAATGCGTTCGACACGATTCATGATGAGGGCAAGAATGACTATGAGTATTGTGCCGACGGGAAACGGAGATGGAGCACACACCGCCTCCTCACGAAACTGAAAGGTGTGGGGAAAGTGATTGCCGCCGCCGATGAACGGAAACCCATCGACTTGATTGGTCTCTGCGAGGTGGAAAACGACACAGTGATGACACACCTCACACAACACACCCCACTGCAGCACCTCGGCTATCGCTACATCATGACCCACTCCAGCGACCAACGTGGCATCGACGTCGCCCTACTCTACTCCCCCTTCACCTTCCATCCCATTGAGAATCATCCTATTCGCCCCAACACAGGCAAACGTACAACACGCGACTTCCTCCATGTGGCAGGCATCATTGCAGGAGGCGACACGCTCGATGTCTATGTGCTGCATCTGCCCTCCAAACGAGGTGGAAAAGAGGCCGAAAAACAAAGCATGCGCATCTGCCATCAGCTCCAAACACATACGGATTCCGTCCGCACACAGAGGCAACACCCCAACCTCATCATCATGGGCGACTTCAATGCCGAACCTCATTCGCCACAACTCAAACTCCTCACCCAAAACCACCACCTCATCGACAGGACAGCCAAGCTCCCACCAGGCACCTATAAGTACCAAGGCGAATGGTCCACGCTCGACCACATCCTCACCCACACCACCACCCTCGCCCATCAGCACACACGCATCCTGACCCTGCCATTCCTCACAGAGCCTGACCGCAGCCACGGCAACACGAAACCCCGTCGCACTTACCTCGGCTTCACCTATCAAGGCGGCATCAGCGACCACTTGCCCGTGGTCAGCGTCTTCCAAATAGAGAGATAAGTGCGGCAAAACATCTCACCACATCTTTCTACGTTTTCCCCCTTTTCTCATGTGAGTTCGATATAAGGATAGAAGCAAATATCGAACTCACATGATTTTATTTTCTACATGGCGGTCCAAAATAACTATAGCATGAGTCGTCAGGATTTATCACAATCTTCTCTACCACAATCTCAGGGTCAACCATCATGATTTTCAGCTTGTGACGTTTCCTCGCACGGAGCTTAAAAGTGGTGTCAAGCCACCGCATATTGTCAAAAATCTCGCTTCTCATCTTCACTCCTCTACCGCTCAACGTCAGCGTGCTGTTGCGTGGTAGCGGCTTCAACTTTCCTGACCGTTCAATGTTCTCTTTCGTATATTCATTGAATATATCGACAAACCCCCTGCGGGCATCAAGCGTCTGAACAGGTTCGTCATCTACCTGTACGGCAATTCGTAACCCTCTTTCCGGCCTTATGTCCTGTGTCGGCAAAATAGCTATTGCAATCCTCACACTATCTCCCGTACAATCAATCTCATACTCCAGCACAGGCCCTTTTCCATCTGTTATACTTGCGGCTGCCACATCGTTGCTTCCCATACACCCTGCCGCACGTCCAAGATCAGGGAACAGCGTCCAGCGCAGACCTCCCACGGCTTTGTTGCGTGAATAATCAACAGCATCAATAGCGTACTCCTCCGACACATGCGCTGGCTTGCTGTCCACACCACCATCGTTTTGTCCATCAACATGATACAGCTCAGGCATCCTGTTGTTGTCAGGCATAGACCATTGCGAATAACCAATGTGCTTATCCTGCATCATGCCATTCCATTTGCCACCACTCATTTTCCTATTATAATAATCTGTCAGCAACGAGTCTTTGGCGAACAAATCCCTTGCCCTGTCGGCATAGACATTGGCAATGGTATCGTTCTTGGACGCATAATAATGGTTGCGCGTAACGTCAATGTATAATTGCGCCACACAGGCAGATGCTACGGTCGGATAATACACAAGCTGGAAATAGGCATCGTCAGCAGCCTCGGGAATGCGTTTGCGCACCTCTTCGGCCTTCACCGCCAGCTCTTCCCATAACTTGTATATCCGCGATGCCTCGTCATAGTTCTCCACACTGAAAAGCCCCGGCACCTGCACCTCAGCCTTTCTCCACAAATTATATTTCGGATATTTCGCCAAAATGTCCGCCACATCATCCGCTACTCCTTGTCCGAAGACAGACGCACTCCACGAACGCAGATAGTCCATCTCGTCTCCCGGTCCAACCAGCTCCGGATTCCAAGCGTAGTGCATGATGAAGTCAATCGGCAATTCTTTGGGTTTCAGGTCTCCCACATTCACTATCCAAAGGCGGTCTATTCCATTGCGATATGCCAAATTGAGCTGCTCGCGCAGTTTCGGGATGGGAGAAGTGTTCACCCATCGGTCATTCCACGGGCCTCCATTCATATCAATGTGGTAATACAATCCGAATCCACCCTTTCTGGCTTTCTCGGCAACCGACGGGACACGTCTCAGATACCCCCAATTATTGTCGCACAATAGAATCGTGACATCATCCGGCACAGAGAACCCCGCGTCATAATAGCGTTGCACCTCGGTAAACACCGCCCACAGTTGAGGCACGCTGTCCGCCCGCCCGTAGATGTCACTGATGATATTCCGTTGACTTTCAACCACTCTGTATAGCGTCTTGATGTTCTCGCTGTCATCCCCTTTACCCATAGCCACGTCACCGTCGCCACGCATACCAATGGTAATCAGATTGTCAAACCCCTTGTTGCGTTCAAGCCCCTCACGAAAGAATCGGTCAATATTGTGCGGATTGGAAGCATAATCCCAAGCCCCTATGCTGTCTTTGCGCAACTTATATTCCTTGTGCGCCCTCATCATCGGCTCATGATGACTTGTCCCCATCACGATTCCGTATTCGTCAGCCAATGCAGGACAAGCAGGGTCGTCCTCATTGAAAGCGGTATCCCACATAGCAGGCCACAGATAGTTGGCTTTCAATCGCAACAGCAACTCAAACAGGTGCGCATACACCTTGGAGTTTATCCCTCCAAAACGGTTGACACACCATCCTCCAAACGAGGGCCATTCATCGTTGATGAATACTCCGCGGTACTTTACCTTGGGAGATTGCTGAACGACCCGACCAGAGAAATACAGGCTTTCCTGATGCTGCACTGGCACATCAGCCCAAAAGTACCATGGAGACACACCGATGCGCTTGCTTATCTCATAGATGCCATAGATGGTTCCCCGTTTGTCGCTTCCAGCTATCACGAGATTCCCCTCCACATTCTCTATCACATAGGCTTCCCATTGTCCTGCCACTTCGCCAACATCCAACTTGCCAGCCGATACCAACTCATCAATAAAACTGCTTTTTCCTATCGTCCCGACGATAATGTTCCCCTTGCCGTTCCTCGGAGTGAAAACAACTTCAGACATTGTGCCTGTGACCTTGCCTATATCATCAGCCAAATCCTTTGCAGCCCTTATCACACCGGGCCAATCGCTCTCGCTGACCGTTATCGGTGCCGACACAGAATGTTCCGCAATGACGAACTTGCCACTCACACGGGCTGCTACAGCATTCACACCTGCATACAGGCACGCAAATGCGACTGATAGCGTCACGACTAAGGTACGGAATGCCGCACACTGTCTTTCATCTTTTACTTTTCCTTGCATCATGATTTATTAGAGGGTGTTTATTCACATCAATTTCCTTTATCCATTGATATAGACACAACTATATCAATCGTCTGTCATACCGACGAATCTGAATTTCAGGGCAAAAATGCAAAGAATTGTTCACTCCCACAATTTTTAAGCCAACTTTCTCGTATCAAACTCCCGTTTTCCGCCTCTTCAAAGCACAGGACACATTCACCACTGCAAAAGTGTCAGCGAAACAAGCCCTTTCTTTTGTCATCAAATTGGTCAATATGTTCGCACTCACAGCCACAAAATCGGTCTGAGTCACACCTATGAATAGGGAGTGAGTCACTCCCCATTTAGGGTGTGACTCACTCCCCTTTTGAGGCATCAAGTATTGGTCATTTTGTACGATTTCGGCTTCTCGGCTGTGAAGAAAGGTGTCGGAACGGAGTTTCAGGCTCAGAAGCGATAAAAAATCGTTAATATTGTGGGAACGAAACCAGTATAAGGGAAAAAAGTTGTATCTTTGCCCCAAATTTTGTTTGTGATAGAATGGTAACCATCAAGAAAGTAGAGACGAAGGAGGAACTGAAAAAGTTTATCCGCTTTAATTACGAATTGTATAAGGACAACCCCTATTCTGTGCCCGACTTGTATGAGGACATGGCGAACACGTTCTCCGACAAGAACGCTGCGATGGAGTTCTGTGAGGCGGCTTATTTCCTGGCGTATAAGGATGAGAAGGTGGTGGGGCGCGTGGCAGCCATCATCAACAAGAAGGCTAACAAGACTTGGAATCTCAAGAATGTGCGCTTCGGATGGATTGACTTTGTGGATGACGAGGAGGTGAGCGAGGCACTGCTGCAGGCGGTGGAAGCGTGGGGCAAGGAGCGTGGCATGGACACGATTCAGGGTCCGTTAGGCTTCACGGACATGGATGCCGAGGGTATGCTGATTGAGGGTTTCGAGGAGCTTTCGACGATGGCTACTATCTATAACTATCCCTACTACCAGCGGCACGTTGAGAGGTTGGGCTTTGAGAAGGATGCTGACTGGATTGAGATGTTGATGACTGTGCCGAAGGAGACGGGGCTGCCCGAGCGGTTGAAGCGTGTGGCGGAGATTGTGATGAAGAAGTATGACCTGCGCATCAAGAAATACACGTCGGCAAAGAAAATTGCGAAGGAGTATGGGCAGGAGATATTCTCGGTCATCAACGAGGCTTTCAAACCTTTGTTCGGCTACAGCGAACTGAGTCAGAAGCAGATAGACCAGTATGTGAAGATGTTCCTTCCTGTGCTCGATCTGAAACTGGTGAGCCTCGTGACGGAGGCTAACGGACGTTTGGTGGCTGTGGGCATTTCGATGCCCTCCATGTCGAAGGCGTTGCAGGCTGCCAAAGGAAAGCTCATGCCATTGGGCTGGTGGCACTTGCTGAAAGCGTTGAAATTCAAGAAGCCTAAGGTGCTCGACCTGCTGCTGGTGGGTGTGCTGCCCGAGTATCAGAGCAAGGGGGTGAACTCCATCTTGTTCTACGACTTGCTGCCCATCTATGTCTCTGAGGGTTACGACTATGTGGAGACGAATCCCGAACTGGAGTCGAACGACAAGGTGCAGCAGCAGTGGATTTATTTTGAGAGGAGACAGCACAAGAGAAGAAGGTGCTATAAGAAGGAGATAAAATGATGGCTGAACAGAACCTGAACAACACTCCCGATAATAATTATGGCGATGCCAACATCATCACGCTGACGGGCGTGGAGCACATCCGCCTGCGTCCGGGCATGTACATCGGTCGTTTGGGCGACGGAGGGCATGCTGAGGATGGCATCTATGTGCTGTTGAAGGAGATTGTCGATAACAGCATCGACGAGTTCAAGATGCAGGCAGGCAAGCGCATTGAGGTGGAGGTGAAGGACAACCTTGCCGTGACGGTGCGCGACTATGGTCGTGGCATTCCGCAGGGCAAGATGATTGAGGCTGTGAGCATCCTGAACACAGGCGGCAAGTATGACTCGAAAGCGTTTCAGAAGTCAATAGGTCTGAACGGTGTCGGCACCAAAGCTGTGAATGCGTTGTCGAACCGTTTTGAGGTGAGAAGTTACCGAGACGGCGTGGTGCGCACCGCCGTGTTTGAGAAGGGCAAGTTGGTGAGTGACCAGACGGAGAAGACGAGCGAGGAGAATGGCACTTACATTTACTTCCAACCCGATGACACGCTGTTCCTCAACTACAAGTTTCACGACGAGTTTGTCAGCAACATGCTGCGCAACTATACCTATCTGAACACAGGACTGGAGATTTACTACAATGGTAGTCGCATCGTGAGTCGCAACGGCTTGAAAGACCTCTTGAAAGACACGATGGACACCACTCCGCTCTACGACATCATCCACCTGAAGGGCGACGACATAGAGATAGCTTTCACCCACACCAACCAGCAATATGGCGAGGAATACCACTCGTTTGTGAACGGTCAGCACACCATTCAGGGCGGCACGCATCAGAGTGCGTTCAAGGAACACATTGCAAGAACCATCAAGGAGTTCTACGGCAAGAACTACGAGTATAGCGACATACGCTCGGGCATCATTGCGGCAATTGCCATCAATGTGCAAGAACCGCAGTTCGAGTCGCAGACAAAGATTAAGTTGGGTTCGCTCACGATGGAGCCAAACGGAGGCATCAGCGTGAACAAGTTTGTGGGCGACTTCATCAAGACAGAAGTTGACAACTACCTGCACAAGAACTTGGACGTGGCGGAGACCATCGAGGAAAAAATCAAGGACAACGAGCGAGACCGCAAGGCAATTGCAGGTGTGACGAAGTTGGCACGCGAACGTGCGAAGAAGGCGAACCTGCATAACCGCAAACTTCGCGACTGCAAGATACACCTGAACGATGCGAAGGGAGAACAGAAGGAGGAGAGTTCTATCTTCATCACCGAGGGCGATTCCGCCAGCGGCAGCATCACGAAGAGCCGCGACGTGATGACCCAAGCCGTATTCTCGCTGCGAGGCAAACCGCTCAACTCATACGGGCTGACGAAGAAGGTGGTGTATGAGAACGAGGAGTTCAACCTGTTGCAAGCTGCCCTCAACATCGAAGACGGTATTGACGGCTTGCGCTACAACAAGGTCATTGTCGCCACCGATGCCGATGTCGATGGCATGCACATCCGACTGCTGATGATTACGTTCTTCCTGCAATTCTTCCCCGAACTCATCAGAACCGGACATGTTTACATCCTACAGACACCGCTCTTCCGTGTGAGAAACAGGAGGAAACGCATCAGAAAGACGGCACTCGACCAGTACATGGCAGAACATCCTGACAGCAAAGGCGACTTTGTGACCATTTACTGCTACAGCGACGAAGAACGTCAGAACGCCATAGAGCTGCTCGGTCCTGAGCCTGAAATCACCCGATTCAAAGGCTTGGGAGAGATTTCGCCCGACGAGTTCAAGAACTTCATCGGCTCCGACATGCGTCTGGAGAGCGTCACGCTGCGCAAGACCGACCAGGTGAAGGAACTGCTCGAGTACTACATGGGCAAGAACACCATGCAGCGACAGAACTTCATCATCAACAATTTGGTTATCGAGGAGGACAAACCCGAAGAAGACCAAGAAATGAAAGAAGATGAGTAAGAAAGCCCTATTTGCTGGAAGCTTTTACCCTTTCACTAAAGGGCATCAGAACATCGTCGACCGCGCCCTGCGAAGTGTGGCCGACGAAGTCGTTATAGCCATTGGCATCAACCACGACAAGCGTAGCACCTGCTCCTGCGAGGAGCGTCTGCAAGTTATCCGACAACTCTACAAGGACAATCCGCATGTGCAGGTGGAAGCCTACGAAGGACTTACGACCGACTATGCTCAACGCATTGGAGTGGACTTCCTCCTGCGTGGCGTAAGGAGTGTCAAAGACTTTGAGTTTGAACGAGATATGGCAGAGGTGAACAAGCGTCTTACAGGCATAGAGACCGTATTCCTCCTCTGTGACCCTGAATATGCCTGCATCAGTTCCAGCGTGGTGCGCGAACTGATGTCCTACAACACTGACGTAACTGAATTTCTACCAACGATATGAAACAACTATTCCCCTGTATCAAAAGCACAATGACATTCTTGCTGGCGATGGCGTGTATGCCACTCATCGCACAGCAGAAAGGCTACTCTGACATAGACCAACAGATGCGCAAGCTCGTCTTTGCGCAAGCGTCCATCAACCAGCTTTATGTGGATACCGTTGACATCAAGAAGATGACCGAAGAAGCCATCCGCGGCATGCTCAAAGAGCTGGATCCACACTCCACCTACACCCCTGCCAAGGACGTGGAGGCACTGAACGAGCCGCTCACAGGTTCGTTTGACGGTATAGGCGTGTCGTTCAATTTGGTGGAAGACACCCTGCTCGTCATCCAACCCACCAGTGGCGGACCTTCGGAGAAAGCGGGCATCATCGCTGGCGACATGATTGTGACGGTCAACGACACGTCCATCGCTGGCGTGAACATGTCGAGAGAGGAAATCATGAAGCGTCTCCGTGGCCCAAAAGGAACGAAGGTGCATCTGGGCATTATCCGCCGTGGCGTGAAGGGTGTGCAGGAGTTCACTGTCACACGAGACAAGATTCCCGTCTATACCATTGATGCCTACTATATGGTGGATCCAACCACTGGTTATGTGCGCATCAGCAGCTTCGGGGCAACCACCAACGCTGAGTTCATCAAGGCCGCCACTCAGTTGCTGGCTGCTGGCATGAAAGACCTCATCATCGACCTTCAAGGCAATGGCGGCGGTTATCTGCAAGCCGCAGTCGATTTGTCCAACCAATTCTTAGCCAACAATGAAATGATTGTCTATACACAAGGGCGCACCACGGGACGGCACGAGTATCGCGCAGAACGGGGCAAGATGAACATCAACAAGGTAGTTGTGCTCGTTGATGGCTACACCGCTTCCGCCGCCGAAATCTTGTCGGGGGCGATACAGGACAACGACCGAGGCATCATCGTGGGACGGCGCACCTTTGCCAAAGGTCTCGTACAGCGTCCTGTCACCCTGCCCGACGGCTCTCTCATCCGACTCACCATCGCCCACTATTATAGCCCTGTGGGACGCTGCTTCCAAAAGCCCTACGAAAAAGGAGATAGGAAGAAGTACGATATGGATATGCTTGACCGCCTCAACAGCGGCGAGTTGATGAGCGCGGACAGCATCCACTTCCCCGACTCTCTCAAGTACATGACCAAAGGCGGACGCATTGTCTATGGCGGCGGTGGCATCATGCCTGATGTCTATGTGCCGCTCGATACGACACGCTACACCCGTCTGCACCGTGAGCTTGCTGCCAAAAACTGCGTCAACCCAACAGTCCTCAAGTGGATTGACCTCCACCGCAAATCACTCATGAAAGAATACGATGTCTCCACGTACCGCAAGGCCAAAGCGAGACAAACCGACAACAAAAACTACGACCCCATTGATTTGACCGCTGGCTTCGACCGCTTCAAACAGCAGTTCACCGTGCCACAAGACATGCTCGACATCCTTGTTGCGAAAGCCCAAGAAGCCAAGATAGAATACACAGACTCCGCTTTCCAAGCCACGCTGCCCATGCTGAAATTGCAACTGAAAGCACTCGTGGCACGCGACCTCTGGGACATGTCGGAATACTTCCAAATCATCAACCCCACCAACGAAATCTATCAGTGCGGCTTGGAAGCCATCAAGGACGACAGCCTCTTTGAGAAAATCAAATCAGAATAGCCCGTAGTGATGCGGCACGCCCCCTACATCGCCATTACGCAAGAAACCCTATGATTTCCTACCAAACAGACCAAGTGCGGATGCCTGCCATCCGTCGCCGCGACACCAGCGCATGGATTAAAGCCGTGGCAGCCTCTTACGGCAAGCGTGTAGGCAGCATCGCCTACATCTTCTGCAATGACGACAAAATCCTCGAGGTGAACCGTCAGTACCTGCAACACGACTACTACACCGACATCATCACCTTCGACTACTGCGATGACGAACGCCTGATGGGCAAGAAGGACACCATCTCTGGCGACCTCTTCATCAGCCTCGACACCGTGCGTTCCAACGCCGCACAACAAGGCACCGCCTACGAAGAAGAGCTGCACCGCGTCATCATCCACGGCATCCTCCACCTCTGCGGCATCAACGACAAAGGCCCAGGCGAACGCGAAGTGATGGAAGCCGCAGAGAATAAGGCACTCGCCATGCTCAAAGAATAAGCCCTACTTAAAAAATAATAACAATGAAACTCTTTCAACACGTTTCCGACATTGGCGACCTACGCAAAGCCCTCGACGAGGCTTTCGAGATAAAGGCCGACCGCTATAAGTATCAGCATCTTGGCAAGAACAAGACCGCCATGCTCATCTTCTTCAACAACTCCCTGCGCACCCGCCTCTCCACCCAAAAGGCGGCACTCAACCTCGGCATGAACGTCATCGTGCTCGACGTGAACCAAGGCGCATGGAAACTTGAAACCGAGCGAGGTGTCATCATGGAAAGCGACAAGAGCGAACACCTCCTCGAAGCCATCCCCGTCATGGGCAGCTACTGCGACCTCATCGGCGTGCGCTCTTTCGCCCGTTTCGAGTCGCGCACAGACGACTACGAAGAGAAGATTCTCAACCAATTCATCAAGTACAGCGGCCGCCCCGTCTTCTTCATGGAGAGTGCCACCGTACACCCCCTGCAAGCCTTTGCCGACCTCATCACCATCGAAGAATACAAGGACAAGACGCTCATTGAGCCTAACCCCCTCTTCGGCGGCAACGCTCTTCGGCGCACCCCCAACAAGCGTCCCAAGGTCGTGCTCTCGTGGGCACCCCACCCCAAGGCACTCCCACAGGCCGTGCCCAACTCCTTTGCCGAATGGATGAACGCAGCCAACGTGGACTTCGTCATCACCCACCCCGAGGGCTACGAACTCGACCCCCTCTTCGCAGGAGCGGCCCATGTGGAATACGACCAAATGAAAGCCTTTGAAAATGCCGACTTCATCTATGCCAAAAACTGGAGTTGCCCCGGCGTGACCCGTCCGAACGACTACGGCAAACTCTTGGGCGACTACCACGACTATGCCTCATGGACCGTGTCAGACCGCCAGATGGCAGTGACCAACAACGCCTTCTTCATGCACTGCCTGCCCGTGCGCCGCAATATGATAGTCACCGACCAAGTGATAGAAGCCCCCACCTCCCTCGTCATCCCCGAGGCAGCCAACCGCGAAATCTCGGCCACCGTCGTGCTCAAACGCATGCTCCAAAGCCTGTAACAAAGCGCAAGCCCTAATGCCCAATCACAGTTTTTAATATATTTCATCTTTCGGGCATTACAGAAGCGACTTAACAAAGCAACACTGCCAAGTTAAGCCGCTTTTCTTTTTCCATACATCAATATGAACATCTAAGAGCTTACCCAATACAAAAAGTTAGCCCAACCTCTACTCATCAAGAAGTTGGGCTAACATAACTTTGATTTAGTGGACAGTCATAATAGTCATTTCACCATCACTTTGCGAACCGTTCCATCACTCATACGAATAATGTTAATGCCCGATTGCTTCGTGTGGATAACCTGACCATTCACATTGTAGCGAGCGAGTTCAATAGCCCCATCGGATGCCACACCATCTATACTGGTCGTGCCACCCTTCAGCAATGAGACAGAAAGTGTATTCATCACTTCCGAAACATCATAGAGAAGTGCATAGACACATGCCGAAGTGACCTTGAGCACATAAGTCACCTCGTCCGTGTCGAACACGGTTGCCGTGGATTCAAGACGGTTGCCGAAAACATCGTAGAAGTCAACCTTCACGTTCTGCGATGACACAACATAGGTCAGCGAATCACCTGCCGACACTTCCGACTTCATGCCAAGCATCCGTCCGGACTTGGGAGCATCCACCGTTTTCCGCACGCCGTCACTATCAAGTGCGAACATCTTTAGTTCCACAGGCACAGTCATTGGGAACGTGTCGGACAACACTGCCAACGAAGTGCGCCCGTCGGCATTGCAAACCTGCATGCCGAAGAACACCTCATCATCCACCGTCACCTCCTCCGTCGCGGCCACAAAGCGGTAGCCGTCAAGTGTGTTCGGCATCACATCCTTCACTTCTATGACCACGTCGTTCAAGACTACCGACGGGCTTTCTGACTGCAAATCCACTCTTGTGCGACTACCTTTATTGAACCAATACTCGTATGCCGAAATCACACCAGCCCCTTCTTCCAATTCAGGAATGAGGAAATAAGTCAAATGAGGCGCGCTCTTCTTTCCCGTGTCATATTCCACCTGATAGCTCAATGTGTGAATGCCCTTGCCCAAGGCGGCGACATCAATGTCAAGCAGTATATTGCCATCCGAGGTCGCACCAGTCTGCACGTTCGCATAATCGTCAATCCAATACTCGTACTTTGCCAATTTCCTGTCCGCAGGATTCTCCCCGAAAGTGAGGAAATAGCTTAAATGCGTTTGACTTAACCTTCCTCGTTTGTCGGCAAGGTTCACTTGCAACGAATGCAATCCCTCGCAAAGGGTAGATACATCTATGTCAAGGTCAAACGAATCCGTCAATTTTCCACTTTTGGCTTTCGTGCGGTCACCGTCAATCCAGTATTCATACTTTGTCAGTTGATTGTCCGCAAAAGAGGGGTCGGTCTTCAGGAAATACCTCAACACCGTACCGCCCCATCGCCCTTTCGTGTCGTTCACCCGCATCTCTATCGTGTGAACACCATATCGCAGGCCGCTCACATCAATGTTTCGGGTAAGGGTTCCGTCGATGCCAACAGTCTGCCGTTGGTCGTATTGAGCGTCAAGCCAATACTCCAATGTGGCAGGACGAACCTGTGCCCACACGGCAGATACCCCGACGACGAGCAGAAGCGACAGGACGAAGCGTTTCGTTCTGTTATTTTTCATACGCTGTCATGTTCTTGGGTTACTCCTTGTTCTGAGCCTCAGCCTTGATGCTGACCTTCAATGTGCCTTTGTTGACTTCTTTCGTGTCAATGGAACACTCGGTAATGCGAGGAATGCTCGGAATCTTGTTCCATGCGTACACACCGCCATGCAGACCGATTTCCGTGCCATCTGTACCGATGTAACGCTCTGGATACTTCAAGGCAAAGTCCTTGTCCTCTGCATATTTGCCATCTTCGCCCTCTGCTGCCCAAACAGCCAAATCTCTCATGTTATACCAACTTCCATCAATAGTTGCGGTCGTGGAAGTGCCAGAAGTGCTGATAAAGATGTTGTTTGAATATACAGATCCTGCTTGACGAGTCCAATCTTCACATATATTGTTAGTATAACGGAATGGACCTTGTATTCCGTGTCCCGACAACACACAATGGTCAACAAGAATTGTTGAATTAGGCACAAACAAGTTTCCTCCTGAAGCATACACATAACTATTAGCTATCAATAAATTATGTGCTTGTACACCGTCTTGTCCTGCCGATACACCCACTGCTCCAGAAGCTGACACAACAGACTGTCTCACCACACAATCATAGCAATCAGCCTTAAAGGATATAGATGACAATCGACATTTTATTACAGAAAGGTTATGGATAGGTTCGTCATTATTATTATCAACATACATACTACCATTTACATACACACCCTCAATATGCACACCATTAACCCTTCTTCCTGCCTTAATAGTATTTCCATCCCCGTCCTGTGTATCAGCGTGTTTAAGAGACAAATAGGAATTTAAGTACGTTCTTTCGACACCTGTAATAGCGTCATCCTCAAACCCTGCACCATATACAGCGATTGACTTTGAGATAGGATTAGGAACATTAAACTCACCGCTTGACAACGTAATCACGTCAAGCGTGTCAGCCGCAGCGTCGTATGCTTGCTTAAAAGCATTAACACCATAAAACACAGAAGTTTGGTCGCCGTGTTGCAAAGTTGCCACTTGCTTGTCAGTCTGTTGGGCAGAGCTTGTCAAGACCATGCCTGCCGCCACGAACATTGAAAAAAGTTTTTCATAATAAGATATTTTGTGCCCATAGCATCCCAGAACAGGCATTTATAAGTTTATACAAAATGAAAGACGTGGGACACTCTACTTCCCCATGTCCCTCCACAAGCTCTCGCATCACCTCATTCCAAACAAGCAATTCGACCAGTTTACGCTGTACATAAGCACATATTCCTCCAACTCCATCACCGCGGATTTCAAAAGCAGGGGAACGACACGCTCCGACACAAACGTTTCTGTTGTATTTCTTTCGGACATCAGGATTTGCGAAATCACAGGTGGAAGAAACGAGAAGTAACGTCTTTACTTCATTCTTAAAAACAAATTTTAAGGTTGTTAGACACGCAATCCGCTACCATCTGATGGACAGGTATATACGTGGACAGTTCGTCTTTAACTTGAACTTTTCCGTGTTGAACACATTATCGAGACCCATAGGTGGGATTTCATCTTCCCACCCATCATACTCATATCCGTCATCGTCAAAAGAATTCTGTGTGTACTTGATGGTGCTCCATGCCCACTCGAAGCCAAGGGATAAACCTTTGTACACAACAGAGACACCTGTAGCCATGGCGCAAGCAAAGCCAGAGGAGAAGTTTTCATTTTCCAAAATAAAAGACCCCGTTGGCATGACGTGGAAGTAGGCACAAGCGATAAGATGCTTCCAAGGGTTCACGCTGACGCTCGGACCAATGTGCGGAGCCCACTCAAACTTGTGCATGCCCAGGTCATAAAGGTTATCATCAGCAGAAGTGTCGTAATCGTCCAGATCGAAGGGAATGTTCTTGGGCTTGAGTTTCTCATAATTGAAGCACAACAATCCCCAGTCTATACCAATCTTCACCATCCCCGCTATGGGCTTGGCATGCAGGTAAGCCGTCTTTCCCGTTTGGAGCATAAAAGCAATGTCTGTGTTCCAAGACAGGTCTCCATCGCCCTCAACATACTTCACGGTCGGAAACATCATTCCCAGCTTCAGGTACTTTTTGCGCTTCCAAATTTTTTCCTGCATCCGCTCTTGTTCCAAGAGATTGAGATGAGATTTGAGTTCAGTAACCTCACTCCAAAGAGAGTCGTAGTTCTGACTTGTCGTTTGTTCAACAAGATGCGTTGAATCGGTCAGACCCTCAACAGATTGTGCATTTGCGACTCCCATTGTTCCGAACAACAGGAACAGCGTGACTTTAAGTGTTTTGTTCATAATGACACTGTAGCCTACAGTTCCTATCGGCTTGATTGTTTTTAGTTTGTATGAAAAGAAAGCGCGGAACTGTTATACCGTATCGTAATTGAAGGTCGTAGGAAATACCCAGTGTACAGACAGAGATATAGCAGCCCCACGTAACAACGTGAGAACCACTATGCCGCTCTTGTACACTATTTGAAAATTTCCTACGTTTTCAATTACAAGAAAAGCATAACGCTTCTTCTATATATCTTGGAAAGGGATTCCCCAATCCAGTTGCAAAGGTAGTATAATTGCAACGACCGACCAATCTTTCTCTCTAAAAAAGCGACCAACGCAATCCTTTTTCGTTCTTTTCGTCAAAAAGTGCGCGGTGGCTGAACTCCTTGCGCCAATATGTCCCTGTGACATCCTTGCCGCTGCACGCTTGCGTTTCTTGTCCTTTTTTCATGCTAAAATCGATGTCCCCGACTCCGATTGGTCGGAGTCGGGGACATCGGTCGGTCG
>CAMWJL010000007.1 GCA_947174565.1 uncultured Prevotellaceae bacterium
CGTCAGATGTGTAGAAGAGACTGCGGCAATGACGGTGTTGAGTCCCGAGGCTTTAAGGATAGGTGCCAGCACGCGGACAAACTCGATTTGCGACTCGTAGTCGAAGTGGCAACCCTCCTGTGCGCCGTTGGCATACCAGAAGCCCGTGACAGACTCGTTGAACGGTTCAAGTGTCTTGAACTCAATGCCGTACTCGTCCTTGTAGTGCTTGCACACATCAACGAGGTAGTGGGCGAACTCCTCATAATACTCGGGTCGCAGATTGTCCGTGCCGCCATCCACGCTGCCGCTGACACAGCCGCTGTAGGTCATGTAGTAGGGACATGAATTGCTAAACGCCTCAAACACAGCATCGGGTCTCTTCTCCTTGATTTTCAGCATAATCTTGCGCTGGGCCGCATCGCGCTCCCAGTGATATTCGTCGTCGCTCGAATCCTTGAAGCCTTCCATTTCGGCACGCAGTCCCTTGCCGTATCCCATGTGGTGGAGGTTGCAGTGGCGGTTCTCAGGGTCATCGCCACCGCCGATGTTGTAGCGGAAGTGGCTGTAGTTGAGTCCAGTGGGGCTGACCAGCCATGTGATGATTTCGTCAATCTTCTCGTCCGACCACTTGCCACACTGTCCTGCCCACCAGCACAGCGACACGCCCCAGCCGTCGAAGTGTTGGCGCACCACCAACGGGTTGACCATATAGCGGCTTTCGATGGCAGGCGGTGTGTCGTTCACCTTGCTGCCGAAATACCACTGGTGCTTGATGTCCGAACCGCTCTTGTCCGTGAAGACCTTCGAGTGCCCGTCGTTGCTGTCGGTGCCGAGGTATCTGCCATTGGACTTGCAGCGCAGCTTCACCAACTGCCCCGAAGCCTCCTCGATGGCGAACTTGGCTTCATCGCCCGATGCGTCGCTGATGAACTTGGAGTTCCAAGGGCTGGCAAACGAGAGGAACACAGGCTCGTCCCCTGCCTGAATGTTGTAATAGCCCTCCCCGACGGGAATGAACGTCATCTGCTGGGCATCGCTCTTGGTCGATGACTCAATCCATCCACCCCCGTCGGTGCCCATCTCCAAATGGTTGCCACTGCTGTGCATCAAGAACACCTTGGTGGGTTCTGAAAAACTGGTCTGTCCCCACAGGGTGACGCTCAGCAGGCACGCCGCCAGCATCGTGCCGAGGCGTTGGGCCATGCCCGTGCTTGACTTCGTTTCTTTGTTTCGGTACTTGATTCTCATCATAAATACTTCCTTTCTTGGATAAATGTGTAAATAATTCTTTTGTCCTCCCCCTCCTCTTGTCCTCATCACCATGCAAAGATAAGCAGTCTTTGTCAGAATCACAAGGATTCTTGCAAATTTGTCCTCGGGCAGGAAGGTCAGACAGCGGTCTCAACACGCCTCCGTGTTCAGTGCGCTTTCACAGCCTCTAAATCGGAGTCCCCGACTCCGACCGACCGATATCCCCGACTCCGATGGGTCGATGTCGGGGACTCCGATTTTGGGGTACTTTCAGAGAGGATTTTTCAGCACCCTCAATTTGCTCATTTCACGCCCCCGTTTCCTCTTGCGGATGCTGCTGCCAACAGGGGCGGTGGATGCACGCTCCATGCTTCCCTCCAATCCTGATGCGTCCATTTTGTAGATGGTTTGTTGCAAGTGATGCGGAAAAGGGCTAACTTTGCAGCCCAGATATGAATGCGATTTTTATAGTCTTGCCAATACTGACGCTGCTGATGTTCGACTTGGGATTGGCACTCAAGCCCCGCGACTTCGCGGTGATTGCAGCGCGTCCCAAGCCCGTGGCGGTGGGTCTTGTCGGACAGATTGTGTTGCTGCCGCTGATAGCATGGGGAGTGGGGCACTTGTTCCACCTTTCACCATTGTTCATGATAGGCATCATGTTAGTGGCATGTAGCCCGGGCGGCAGTTCGAGCAATGTGTTCTCCATGTTGGCAAAGGGCGATGTGGCACTCTCTGTCATCCTGACCGCATGCAGCAGCATTATCACCTTGTTTACCCTGCCGCTCATCATGGCCTGGGTGACGCAACGGGTGGGAGAAACAGCGCAAATCGAGCTGCCCGTGGGTAACCTGTTAGTGCAGAACATACTGCTGATGGCTGTGCCGATAGCCATCGGTCTGCTCATTTCCATCTATAAGCCCCAAGTGGCAGAGAAGATACACGCCGTGCTGCGACGTTTGGCAATGCCGGCACTGATGCTGTTAGCCACGGTGTTCTTCATTCAGCATCGGGAGACGATTGTGGCGGAATTTGGAGCATTAGGACTTGCCATGACGGTGCTGATTGTCGTAGCCGCATCGGGCGGAGCGTTATTGGCTCGGCTGACGCGCCTGACCACACAGGAGAGGCGCACGCTGGTGATAGAAGTGGGCATGCAGAATGCGGCACAAGCCATCACCATCGCTTGCAGCCCACTCATCTTCGACAACGAAGTCATTGCCATTCCCGCCATCGTTTATGCGCTGCTGATGAATGTCATCCTGCTGCTGTATGTTGGAGGGGTCTCATTGCGCCGCTGATTCCATCCCCCATGCTGATATTCCCCATGAATCACAAATTATTCGCTCCTTGTGGATGAATCTTTCATGTTTTTGTTGTATATTTGTGGTGAAATAGCAATTATGGAATCGACAATAGAGCAATTAGGTTACGACAAAACGAGCATTGCCTCGATATTCGCTTACAGCCAAAAGCTGATAGGTCACTCGCTGCGTGAACTCGTCAGCGAGGAGGAACAGCAGTCCACCAGTTTGCAAGGACAAGGCAAAGGTGGGCTTGGACAGATGATTGAGGAATTGTTTTTTCACTATAAAATCAATTCCGACCCAGGTCCCGACTTTCGTGAAGCTGGTGTGGACTTGAAGGCGACGGGGCTGAAAAAACTTGTATGTGGTGAACTGCAAATCAAGGAGAGGCTTGTCTGTGACATTATAAACTACGAAAAGATAGTCAATCAATCTTTTGAGCAATCGGATTTCTATCTGAAATGCAAGATAATGTTGATAGTCTTCTATCTTTATCAGAAAGCGGTGAGCAAGTGGGATTTGCGGTATATCTATACAGTCTTATGGGAAATGCCAGAAAAGGACTTGCTGATCATACGCCACGACTTTGAAGTAATTGCCAATAAAGTGAGGTGCGGTGAAGCGCATCTATTGTCGGAGGGTGATACAGAATATCTTGCCGCATGCAGAAAAGGGAATAAGGATACAAAGCCACGCAAGCAACCCAACTCGAAAGTTTTAGCTCCCCAACGAGCGTTTTCTCTGAAACCTGCCTACATGCGCACGGTTTTGGAATATGTTAAGCAACAGGGCAAGACTGCTGTTTGCAACATGGAGCTGGGACAGTCCATGCAGGGGATTGTGTCTGCCGAGGAATTGAAAACTCGCTCATTTGAGGACATCATTCTCGACCGATTCAAGCCGTTCTATGGGTTGAGCTATCTTGACATTTGTGCCAAACTTGGTGTCAAGCCGTCTAAAGCCAAAAACCGCACGGCTATCGTAGCTCATCTGATAGCGGCTAACGGTCTGCAAGGTTTGGCACAAAACAATGTGGATAATGCCGAAGAGTTTCAGAAGTCGGGTATCCGATTGAAGACGCTTTCGTCGTTCTCCAATGGTCGCGTCAAAGAAGACACGTCCTTTGAAAACATTGATTACGAAGAGATTTATGGGGAGGAAGAATGGCTTGATTCCCGTTTGTACGAGTTGTTTACAAGTCGTTTCTTGTTCGTTCAGTTTCAGCAGCCCGACGGTCTGTCGCAACAGGAATTTGACCTTGACCAGTTGCAGCTCAAGCGTGTGTTCTTTTGGACAATGCCATCCGAAGACATCGACACGGCAGAAGAGTATTGGCAGAATATCCGTGAGCACGTACTTCGTAATGAAATTGACCCGAAGTATTTTTGGAACAAAGGCATGCACCGAAAGTTCCACGTCCGACCCAAAGGGCGCAATGCTGCCGACCTCGCCCACAACCCGAATGGCGGCATGGCTCGGAAGTATTGCTATTGGTTTAACTCCGAGTACGTTACTAACATCATCAAACAGCAGGAAAAGATTAACAATATATGAGCGAAAGTTTCATCACATACGATAAGAATAGCGACCCCGTTAGAGAGGAGGAAGACCAATGGAGGCTGTGTGAACCCATAGCCGATTATTGTCAGCAGACCGTGCCACGGTATCAGCAGATGAACCTTTTCCCCACAGAGGGCAAACGGGCAAAGCAGAACGACATTCGAGTGGTTGAACTATTCGCAGGAGTCGGTGGCTTCCGCATCGGGTTGGAACGGGCTTCCAAACGCTTTTGTACCGTGTGGAACAATCAATGGGAACCTTCCACCAAGCGACAAGATGCCAGCATTGTCTATTGCCACCGCTTCGGCTCAGAAGGACATTGCAATGAGGACATTGCCACCGTCTCCACGTCTGAGATACCCGAATGTGATTTGCTCGTTGGGGGATTCCCTTGTCAGGATTATTCCGTCGCTACCACGCTTAACCGTTCGGGAGGCATAGAGGGCAAGAAGGGGGTGCTTTGGTGGCAAATCTACAGGATACTCAATGAGTCTGCACACAAGCCCGACTACCTTTTCTTCGAGAATGTTGACCGTCTGCTCAAATCGCCTGCCACACAGCGAGGTCGTGACTTTGCTATCATCCTCGCTTCGCTCTCTGATTTGGGCTACATCGTCGAATGGCGTGTTGTCAATGCCGCCGATTATGGCATGCCGCAGCGTCGCCGTCGCACCTATATCGTTGGCTATCGCAAAGGTTCTGCTATCGGCAGGAAGATTGCCGGCGCAGGGGAATGGATTGTCTCACAAGGAGTTGTTGCCGAGGCACTGCCTGTCACCGTAACCTACGAAGACTCATTCAGGAATTTTACCATCGACGGCGACTTGCCAACCGTCTCAGACAAGTTCAACAAGGACAAAAAGGTCAGTCCTTTTGAGAATGCAGGAATCATTATCGACCGCAACGTGACGACCATTAACACGACCGCCAATTACGACGGACCACGGTTGACCCTTGGGCAACTCCTTCTTGATGAGCGTGATGTGTTGGAGGATTTCTTCATCCCTGCCGACGAACTTCCCAAATGGGAATATCTGAAAGGCAGCAAGAAATTGAAACGTGTCAACAAAAAGACGGGCTACGAATACGATTACAGCGAGGGTGGCATGGCATTTCCCGACTTCCTCGACCGCCCCTCGCGCACCATCATCACGGGGGAAGGTGGTGCAGGTCCTTCTCGCTTCAAGCACATCATTCTTTGTCCTTCGGGTCGCTACCGCCGTCTCACCCCAATGGAACTGGAACGCCTGAATATGTTCCCTGACAATCACACTTGTGGCGTGAGCGACACTCGTCGTGCTTTCCTCATGGGCAATGCACTGGTGACGGGCATTGTCGAGAAGATTGGCGCAAGTCTTTTGCAAAAAGCGACAATGACTTCTTTTATGGAATCGTAACCTTTTGTATAATAGAGTTTCAGCATCAGTTTGGTCAGTTATGAATGAATATATTTTTTACACATCCGAGGGATATACAGATGCTCCCAATGAAAGTTGTGAGATAGAGAATTGCCAACTGCTTGGACGTGCATGTGGACGCAACAAAAGCGAGGCGCAGAAGAATCTTGTGGAAGAAAATCCATGGATTATAGAGGCAGGTTTTAATTCAGGAGAGTTCTTCGTGGAGCAAGTCTTGACAAAGGAACAACGGGCTAATATCCAGTCATTGATTGACTATCTATGGCAAGATGAGGAGCGGCGTTATGAGGAGTCGGAGGACAAAAGCAATCAGATCTTCAATGTTCTTCGTGCGCTAAAAGAGATATAGCGCACGATTGGCTGTAAGGACTGAAAGTGCTATGTGGTCTTTCATTTTTGTCCGAACATTCTAAAAGCTTTGAAGTTAGACCGACTTTGAGGCTTTTTCTTTTTGCTGTTCCGTGGAAATGCCGTACCTTTGTGGCTGATTTTGATATTGTACAATATACAGAACGCTCAATGAAAGTGTTAAAGTTTGGCGGAACCTCGGTGGGTTCCGTGGAGAGTATTCTCAACTTGAAAAAGATTGTGGAGGCTCAGAATGAGCCTGTCGTGGTGGTGGTGTCGGCACTCGGTGGCATCACTGACAAACTGATTGGCACGTCGAAGCTTGCTGTGACAGGCGATGTGGCGTACTTGACTGCATATAACGAAATGGTGGAGCGTCACCACCAGATGATTGACGCAATTATCACAGACACAGCCAAGAAGAACACATTGCTGGCTACGGTTGACGACCTGCTGGGACAGTTGAAGAGCATCTATCAGGGGGTGTTTCTGATTGGTGACTTGAGCGAGAAGACGAGCAATGCGATTGTGTCGTATGGTGAGCGCATCAGCAGCAACATCGTGGCGACGTTGATTGAAGATGCACGGTGGTATAATTCGTTGGAATTTATAAAGACCAAGCAGAAGCAGGGACGCAATCTCTTCTCGAACTCTATCAGCATTCCGTTGATTTTGGAGGCTTTTAAGGATTGTCCACGCACGGGGCAATTTGTGGGAGTTGCTGGTGGCTTTATCGCAACAGACAGCACGACGGGCGAAGTGACGAATCTCGGTCGTGGTGGCTCTGATTATACAGCGGCTATCTTGGCTGCAGCACTGGATGCGGAGGTGTTGGAAATTTGGACGGATGTGTCGGGCTTTATGACGGCTGACCCGCGTGTCATCAACACGGCGTATCCTATTGATAAGCTGTCGTATGTGGAAGCAACGGAGTTGTGCAACTTTGGTGCAAAGGTGGTTTATCCGCCTACGATATATCCCGTGTGCGTCAAGAATATCCCTATTCTGATTAAGAACACGTTCCGTCCAGAGGATAAGGGCACTATCATTACCAATTTGGCAGGAGACGATGATAATGGTCGTGCCATCAAGGGCATCTCGTCCATCAACAATACGAGTCTCATCACGGTGAGCGGCTTGTCGATGGTGGGTGTGATTGGTGTGAACCGCCGCATTTTCACGACATTGGCAGAGAATGGTATTAGCGTGTTTATGGTGAGTCAGGCTTCATCCGAGAACAGCACGTCTATTGGTGTGACCGACGCTGATGCTGACCGTGCTTGCGAGGTGCTGAACCATGAGTTTGCCAAGGAGATAGAGATGGGCGCGATGTACAAGATGAAGTTGGAGCGCGATTTGGCTACGGTTGCCATTGTGGGTGAGAACATGAAGCACACGCCGGGCATTGCGGGCAAGCTGTTTGGCACACTTGGTCGAAACGGCATCAGCGTGATAGCCTGTGCGCAAGGTGCCAGCGAGACGAACATATCTTTTGTGGTGGAGAGGAATAGCTTGCGCAAGTCGCTGAACGTCATTCATGACAGTTTTTTTCTGTCTGAATATCAGGTGCTGAATGTGTTCCTTTGTGGTGTCGGTACTGTGGGTGGAAGTCTGTTGGAACAGATTGCCAGTCAGCGCGCTAAGCTGATGAAGGAGCGTAACTTGCGAGTGAACGTGGTGGGCATTGCCAGTGGACACAATGCCATGTTTGACCGTAATGGCATCGACTTGTCGCAGTATGTTGAGGAAGGGAAGTTCTCAATCGCCATGCTTCGCGAAGGGCTGAAAGCTGCCGAAGCCAGCAACATCCAACGATTGAAGGATGAGGTGATTGGCATGAACATCTTTAACAGCGTGTTTGTGGATTGTACCGCCAGCACCGAGGTGGCTGGTTTGTATGAGGAATTGCTGAGCAACAATATCTCCGTGGTGGCAGCCAACAAAGTGGCTGCATCGAGTGACTACGATAACTATGCCAAACTCAAGGATATAGCTCGCAAACGTGGTGTGAAGTACCTCTTCGAGACCAATGTGGGTGCAGGTCTGCCTATCATCAACACCATCAACGACCTTATCAACTCTGGTGACAAGATTTTGAAACTGGAGGCAGTGCTCTCAGGCACACTCAATTTCATCTTCAACACCATTTCGGCCGATGTTCCTTTCAGCGAGACCGTGCGTCGTGCCAAGGAAGAGGGTTATAGCGAACCAGACCCACGTATTGACTTGAGCGGTAAGGACGTGGTTCGCAAACTCGTCATCCTCTCACGTGAGGCTGGCTACAAGCTGAATCAGGAGGATGTGGAGAAGACACTTTTCATTCCCCAGTCGTTCTTCGAGGGCACATTGGAAGACTTTTGGAAGAACCTTCCAACGCTTGATGCGCAGTTTGAGAAGGAACGTCAGGAGGTGGCGGCTGCCCATGAGCACTGGAAGTTTGTGGCGAAGCTGGAGAACGGCAAGGGTAGTGTATCTCTGCAAAGGGTAGGGGAACACCATCCGTTCTACGACCTTGAGGGTTCTAACAACATCATCCTTATCACCACGGAACGCTATAACCAATACCCCATGCTCATCCAAGGATACGGTGCTGGAGCATCCGTCACGGCAGCTGGTGTATTCGCAGACATCATGAGTATAGCGAACATCTAATGAAACACATCATCATATTGGGCGACGGCATGGCTGATTGGCCTGTCGAGAAGCTCGGAAACAAGACGTTGCTGCAATATGCCAACACCCCCTATATGGACATGTTGGCGAAGATGGGGCGTACTGGTATGCTAAAGACGGTACAGGATGGTTTCCACCCAGGTAGTGAAGTGGCGAACTCTAGCATTCTCGGCTATGACCAGAACGAGGTGTACGAAGGGCGTGGTCCACTGGAGGCTGCCAGCATCGGAGTGGAACTTGCTCCCGACGACATGGCTATCCGTTGCAACATCATCTGCATCGAAGGCGACCATATCAAGAACCACTCGTGTGGACGCTTGGAGACAGAAGAGGGTGATATATTCATTCAATACCTGCAAGAGCATTTGGCGAACGACCCCGAGATTGTGGCGAAGTACGGGCATGTCGTTCATTTCTATACAGGCGTGCAGTATCGCCATCTGCTGGTCATCAATGGAGGCAGCAAGTACGTTCAGTGTACACCGCCGCATGATGTGCCGCTGCAACCTTGGCGTCCATTGTTGGTGAAGCCTGACCTTGAAGGAGAAAGGCAGGCAGGGAAGACCACTCGTCTGAGTGCGACCGAAACCGCAGAACTACTGAACTTGTTGATTCAGAAGTCGCAGGGATTGTTGGCGCGGCATCCCTACAATGCGCAGCGCATTGCCGCGGGGAAAGACCCTGCCAACTCCATTTGGCCTTGGGCAGGCGGCTATCGTCCCCACATGGTGCCACTCACGACCACTTTCCCGCAGATTAAGAAAGGGGCGGTCATCACGGCGGTTGACCTCATCAGAGGCATTGGCTCGTTAGCTGGTTTGAGCGTGATTGACGTGAAGGGGGCTACTGGTCTTTATGATACCAACTACGAAGGCAAAGCCCAAGCTGCCATCAACGCTTTGAAGACGGACGACTTTGTTTATATGCACATCGAAGCATCTGACGAGGCTGGGCATGACGGAGATTTAGATTTGAAGCTGAAAACCATCGAGAACCTCGATAGCCGTGCCGTTAAACCCATCTATGAAGCAGTGAAGGATTGGGGTAAGCCTGGCACACCCACAGCCGACATGGAGCCTGTTGCCATTGCGGTATTGCCAGACCACCCAACACCTGTTGCGCATCGTACCCATACGAACGAACCCGTTCCCTTTCTCATCTATGCCCCTGGCATTGAGGCTGATGATGTAGAGACTTTTGATGAGGTCGCCTGCAAGGATGGCAGTTACGGACAGTTGGAGAAAGATGAATTTATTAAGGAATTTATGAAGATTGGATAGAAGATATGAAGTATTACAGTACAAACGGACAAGCTCCTATCGCTACGCTGGAGAAAGCGGTGGTGAAGGGGCTTGCAGAGGACAAAGGCTTGTATATGCCCGAGCGCATCAAGCCGCTTCCACAAGCGTTTTTTGACAACATAGAGAACCTCTCTTTCCAAGAGATTGCCTACACTGTGGCTGATGCCTTCTTCGGCGAAGATGTACCAGCCGAGGACTTGAAGCGCATCGTGTATGACACGTTGGCATTCGATTGCCCATGCGTGAAGGTGACAGACACGATATATTCGCTCGAACTTTTCCATGGTCCCACATTGGCATTCAAGGATGTAGGCGCAAGGTTCATGGCTCGGTTGTTGCAATACTTCTTGAAGAAAGAAGGGACTGGACAGGTGAATGTGCTTGTCGCCACTTCGGGCGATACAGGTAGTGCGGTGGCAAATGGCTTCCTCGGTGTCGATGGCATCCATGTGTATGTGCTTTATCCGAAGAGAAAGGTAAGCCCTATACAGGAATGTCAGTTCACGACGCTGGGTCAGAACATCACGGCTGTTGAGGTCGATGGCGTGTTCGACGACTGCCAGGCATTGGTGAAGAACGCTTTTATGGACGCTGACCTCAATGCCCACATGAAACTGACTTCTGCCAACTCCATCAACGTGGCGCGTTTCTTGCCCCAAGCATTCTATTATTTCTATGCTTATGCACAGATGAAGAAGAAAGGTCTTGCTGACCAGCTCGTGGTGTGTGTGCCTTCAGGCAACTTCGGCAACATCTGTTCGGCTCTCTTTGGCAAGAAGATGGGATTGCCCATCAAGCGTTTCATCGCGGCTAACAACGCCAACGACATCTTCTATAACTATTTGCAGACAGGCAAGTATGCGCCTAAAGCCTCCGTACAGACCATTGCCAACGCTATGGATGTGGGTGACCCCAGCAATTTTGCCCGTGTGTATGAACTCTATGGTAAGAGCCATGAAGCTATCTGCGCCGATATCAGCGGTGCGACCTACAAGGACGAGCAGATAGCCGAGACCATCCGCGAGGTGAAGTCCGAAACAGGGTATGTGTGTGACCCACATGGTGCTTGTGGCTATCGTGCCCTGAAGGAAGGGCTGGCAGCAGGAGAAGTCGGCGTGTTCCTCGAGACGGCTCATCCAGCCAAGTTCAAAGACACGGTCGATGGCATCTTGGGTGGAAGTCTTGAGATTCCAGCTAAACTTCAAGCTTTTATGAAAGGCACTAAGCAAAGCATCCCCATGAGCAAGGACTTTGCAGACTTTAAGGCATATCTTTTATCTGTATGATATCCATCAAGCAACAACAACGCACCAAGTTGACTCGTTTGTTGATGAAGTTCCTCTTGGTGATTGTCTCGACGGTTCTGATTGTCTATTTCATGCCGCGAGGCGACGAGTTCGGCTACAAGTACGAGTTGAACAAGCCGTGGAACTATGGCTTGCTGATTGCCAACACCAAGTTTCCCGTCCTGAAGAATGACTCTACCATTCAGAAGGAACGTGAGGCGACTCAGCGAACCTTCCAGCCTTACTACCACTACGACAAGTTATTGAAGGACAACATGGTGAGCCGTCTGTATCTGCATGATGCCGATGCCAAGCACGGGAACGCTGAAGTGTATATGCGCCACATTGCTACGCTGCTCGATACCATCTATCGGCATGGTGTCATGTCGATAGACGATTATGACCGTCTACAAAACGAGTCTCGCAAACGGATACGTGCGGTGAGCGACAATGTAGCGGTTTCGTTGCGGTTGAAGGATGTGTTCACCCCAAAGTCTGCCTATGACTATATCATGACGCAGGACACGATGATGTATAGTCGGGAGGTGTTGAAGACGTACAACATGAATGAGTTGTTGCAACAGAACCTCACTTACGACAAGAATCGTTCGGAGGAAGAGTTGGCGGAGAACCTACAGAACATCTCCTACTACAATGGCTTTGTACAAGCGGGGCAGAAGATTGTTGACCGTGGCGAGACCGTGACAGACGAGGTTTACGACGTGTTGCGTTCCTACGAGAAAGAATACGAGCGACGCAACATCGCCGAGGTCAACATCCCCTACAAGACACTGGGACAGACACTCTATGTGCTGATTGTCTTTATCACTTTGACCTTCTATCTCTCCCTCTTCCGTGCCGACTACTTCGAGAATGTCCGCAACGTGACCCTTCTCTTTGTCCTGCCCGTTCTGTTCTGTGTGATAGCCGCCCTCATGGTGTCACACAAGACCCTCAACGTCTTCATGTTACCTTATTGTATGGTGCCCATCGTGATACGCATCTTCATGGATTCGCGTACCGCCTTCATGTTCCATTGCGGCATGATACTCATCATCTCCCTCTTCCTGACGAGCAACTACGAGTTCCTCATCCTGCAATTAGTGGTAGGCATGGCAGCCATACAGAGTTTACGCGAACTTTCACAGCGTTCGCAGATTGTTCGTGTCGCTTTCGTCCTCTTCCTTATCTACGGATTGGTCTATACAGGCTATTCGCTCCATCATGAGAACACCATCAAGATGGATAACTGGATGTATGCGTGCTTTGGGATTAACTGCATCCTGTTGCTCTTCACCTATCCGCTTCTGTGGATGTTGGAGAAGGTGTTCGGCTTCACCAGCGACGTAACTTTGGTGGAGTTGAGCAGTGTGCGTAATCCCTTGCTGCAACGCATGACAGAAGTGGCTCCAGGCACATTCCAACACTCCATGCAGGTGGCGAACCTCAGTGCCGAGGTCGCCAACAAGATTGGAGCCAAAACGCTGCTTGTCCGCACAGGTGCTCTCTACCACGACATCGGAAAGATAGAGCGTTCCGTCTTCTTCACTGAGAACCAGAGCGGTGTCTCACCCCACAAGCACCTGAGCGCGTTGAAGAGTGCCGAGGTCATCATCGCCCACGTCAAGAACGGTGTGGCATTAGCAGAGAAGTACCACCTTCCAGAGTCCATCAAGCGTTTCATCACGACCCACCACGGCAGTGGCAAGGCAAAATACTTCTACATCACCTACAAGAATGAACATCCCGACGAAGAAGTGGATGAAGTCGCTTTCACCTATCCAGGACCGAACCCTGGCACCAAGGAAGAAGCCATCCTCATGATGTGCGACTCTGTTGAGGCCGCTTCACGTTCGTTGCCTGAATACACCGAAGAGAGCATCAACCGTCTGGTTGACAAGATTATCGACAGCCAAGTGTCAGAAGGCTTCTTCAACGAATGCTCCATCACGTTCAAGGAAATAGCTATGGCAAAGGCGGTGCTGAAAGACAAGCTCAAGACCATCTACCACACACGCATCTCCTATCCCGAGCTGGCAGAAGCCACGGAGAATGTGTTGTGAAAGAGAAGGGGAGTGAAGCGTGAGAGAGTATAGGTAAAAAGAAACAGGATAAGGTCTTATAAGAAGATGAAGAATAGAAGATGGCAGGCATTCTTGCTCACGCTGCTGGTTGTGGCAGCGTTGCTGGCACTTTTCTATTTGCCGCGTTTCACGGTGTTAGGTGTTGACACGCGCCGTGTCAACATCTTGAGCGATGTGCAGCATCGCGACAAAGCAGGAAAGATACTGGTCGAAGTCGTGGCCGACTCGCTTGATGGCTATGTGGAGAAAGGCATCGACTCGGCAGCCATTCGGGTCAAGCAACTGACATTCGTCGATTCCGTCCCTGTAGGCATGACACCCATTGAGGACTTTGCCGACGTGACAGGCATCCACCGCGAAATGGATTACTTCTATGCCGCTTTGGGCGAGGCAAACAGCCGTCCCGTTCGGGTGGCATACTTTGGCGACTCCTACATCGAGGGTGACATCCTGACCATCGACCTTCGCGGGCTGCTCCAACAAGAGTTTGGCGGACGCGGCACAGGCTTTGTGGAGATTGACTGCGTGTCGTCCGATTTCCGTCGTTCCGTCCTCACTCGCCGCAAGGGCTGGAACAGTTACCATGCCAACGATCATGGACGTGGCTTCAAGCCTGACATGCAGGGAGTTGCTGGCAGCTACTTCATCCCCTCGGGCACAGCCACTTACGAAATGCGCGGACAGAAGAATGCCTACGGACATCTGCTCGACACAGCCGAGGTCGCCACCGTCTTCTTCACGCCAGGCGAAGGACTGAATATCAGCTACACCCTCAACGGCAAGGTGACCGACACCCTCTTCTCCAATGGCGAAGAACCTACACTTGCCACCTACGAAGAGCTGGTCAGCGTGATGGACTCCGACTCCGTGGTGCATCAGAAGACAGTGGTTCGCACGGTCCTGCCCGAACAGCAAGCCCCTGGCTATGTGATGGCAAAGAGCGTGAAAGGGCGCATCGGCAAGTTCTCGATGGACGTGACAGGCGGTCGTGGCTCACGCTTCTATGGCGTGGCACTCGACGGTCATCGTGGGGTCACGGTTGATAACTTCAGCATGCGCGGCAGTGGCGGACACCATCTGCTCAAGATTCCCCAAGCCACACTCACCAGCTTCGCTTCCCTGCGTCCCTACGACCTCATCATCCTCCACTTCGGTCTGAATGTCGCCAATGCCAAGCAGAAAGACTACAGCGCATACACCGACCAGTTGGGCAAGGTCGTGGAACACTTCAAGGCTGCCTATCCCCATGCCAGCGTCCTCGTTGTCAGCATGGGCGACCGCGACACACGCGGTGCTGACGGGCTGCTCCATACCATGAGCGGCGTGAAAGAACTCGTGTCCTACGAGCGCAAGATGGCAAGCGACCATCATGTGGCGTTCTGGAACCTTTACGAAGCCATGGGCGGCGACGGCAGTTTGGCACGCATGACCGAGAAGAAACAAGCCAATCTCGACTATACACACATCAACTTTGCAGGCGGTCGCCTCTTGGCAGGACTCCTCTTCGATGTGCTCATGAACGGCAAGATGAACTACGACCAACGTGTACGTTAAGACCATGTATCACTCACCATCCACCATCCATCCTTGGCTGCGCCGAGTTACGGGCATCGCCGTTCCATGTCGGGCGATAGCTTTGTGCTGCGTGGTGTGGTGTGTGTTATGTATGACTCAGGAGGCATCAGCCCAGTCGTTGTTCACATCCTTTCCTGCCAGTTTCCGCAACACGCGTAATAACGAACTCATGGAGGCTGCCTCTTTAGCCCCCGTGTTCAAGAAGCTCAAACAGGGTAAGCCCGTCAAGGTCATGCAGATAGGCGACTCCCATGTGCGTGGCAACTACCTGCCTCAGTCCTTGGGTAGCACCTTGCAGAGCTACTTCCCATGGGTCGAACTTTCCTATTATGGCATCAACGGGGCTTGGGCACGCCGTTTCTACGACTTCGACATGGTGAACCATGTGGCAAGCGAACGCCCCGACCTTGTCATCATCTCCTTCGGCACCAACGAAGCCCATGCCGCCAACCTCAACGAGCGCGACCATGCCGAGACCATGCAGACCCTCACTGACCGCATCCGTGAGCGTTGCCCAGCCGTGTGCTTCCTCTTCACCACGCCGCCTGGCAGCTACATCTCCCAGCGCACAGGCAGTTACACCGTGGGGCGCGGACGCAGACGGCGCACACGCTACACCACCACCAAGATTCCTAATCAGAACACCACCCTTGTGGCGCGCAGCATCGTCAACTTCTGCCGCACTCGCCATATAGCGGTGTGGGACATCTTCACCATTGCTGGAGGCTCCTCCTCGGCATGCACCAACTGGCACAACGCCGGCATGATGAACACCGATTGTGTACACTATCTGTCCCACGCCTACATCTTGCAAGGCAAGCTGTTGGGCGAGGCCATCTACAAAGCATATATAGGCACAGCCACCTCGGGCAGCCAGACACGCATGATGCACGGCTCCACTCCCAAGGAACAGCGGCCTTACAGAACGGTAAAAGGATTTTAATCATTAGCGATTCATCATGCTGAATGGTGAATGAAAGAATATGTTTGACATCGACCTCTCACGTCTTATAGAACAGTTGCTCTACCAGCCCGACTCCCCCATGATATTCTCCTCGGGCATCTTCCTGTTCTTGTTCTTAGGATTCACGCTCATCTACAACCAGTTGAGCAAGGCAGACACCGTGCGCATCCTCTTCGTCACCCTGTTCTCCTACTACTTCTATTATAAGTCCAGCGGCCTCTTCTTTTGGCTCTTGGCACTCGTCACCGTGAGCGACTACTGCATAGCCCGTGCCATCGGGGGATTGGAACAGCGCAACCGCCTGCTCCGCAAGACCCTTGTCTTCCTCTCCCTCCTTCTTGACCTCGGGCTACTCTTCTTCTTCAAATACACCAACTTCCTTGGCGAGACCCTCTGCACCCTGCTCACCGACTGGGGCATCTATGTGCCCTCCGTCATCAGCGGCTCCTATCTGCAAGCCGTCGTGTGGCAGCCTCGCGACATCTTCCTGCCCGTCGGCATCTCCTTCTTCACCTTCCAGTCGCTCAGCTACACCATCGACGTCTATCGTGGCACCATACGCCCCCTCAACAGCCTGCTCGATTACACCTTCTACGTCAGCTTCTTCCCCCAGCTTGTGGCAGGTCCCATCGTCCGTGCGCGCGACTTCATTCCGCAGATTCGCCGTCCCCTCTTCGTCTCCAGTCAGATGTTCGGCACCGGCGTCTTCTTCATCATAGCAGGACTCTTCAAGAAAGCCGTCATCTCCGACTATATCTCCATCAACTTCGTGGAGCGTGTCTTCGACCAGCCCGACCTTTACAGCGGCCTCGAGAATCTCCTTGCCGTCTATGGCTACACCCTCCAAATCTACTGCGACTTCTCGGGCTACTCCGACATGGCGATAGGCATAGCCCTCCTGCTCGGATTCCAGTTCCCCAAGAACTTCGACAGCCCCTACAAGTCCGCCTCCGTCACCGAGTTTTGGCGTCGCTGGCACATCAGCCTCTCCTCCTGGCTCAAAGACTACCTCTATATCTCCTTAGGCGGCAACCGCCACGGCAAGTTCCGTCAATACCTCAATCTCCTCATCACCATGCTCCTCGGCGGCCTGTGGCATGGAGCCTCGCTCAACTTCATTCTTTGGGGCGGCCTCCACGGCGTGCTCCTCTGCCTCGACAAGATGTGGCACACCCTCTGTCCCGTCCTCTGTCCCCTCTCCAGCCTGCCCGACAGGCACAATCCTCAGCCCAAGAAGCGTCCCCTGCGTGGGCTGGTCGGTGGTCTCATCACCTTCCACCTCATCGCAGCCCTGTGGGTGCTCTTCCGCGCCCCCTCCTTCGCCATCGCCGAGAAAGTCTTCCATCAGATATGGTACAAGTTCGAGCCACAGATATTCCTCCAGTGGTGTACCTCCTACAAGGGAGTGGCCTTCCTCATGCTCCTCGGCTACCTGCTCCACTGGCTGCCCGAATCCCTCTCGCGCATGACCCGTTCCCTCGTCATCCGCCTCCCCCTCCTCATCAAGGCTCTCCTCATCGTAGCCCTCATTTGGTTTGTCATCCAAATCAAATCCTCCGATGTCCAGCCCTTCATCTACTTCCAGTTCTGAGGTCATCTAACATCAGCGAGCGGCATGGCGCAAAATGCCCATCCCGCCCTCCTTTTCCTACCCATTTCCCAAAGCGCACGAAAGTGCGCTTTTTTTGTCCTTCAACCACCGCAAAAGGGGTCTGAGTCACACCCTGTTTGGGGTCTGACTCAGACCTCTCCAAGGGTGTGACTCAGACCCCATTTGTGGCACTTATTGGCAATAGAAAAAGCTGGGGTATAACTTTAGGTTACTTCCCCAGCTTTGCTGTTGGTTCGCCACGGTATGGCGAATGGATGGCGATTATTGATTAAACTGCCATGAGTCAAAATTCATCTTGGACGTATCGTCCCCGCCAAACACGAAGTACAGGTCGTGGATGCCGTCGCGCTTCTTCACCTTGCAACTCTTGTCCGTCCAAGCCTCTCCGCTCTTGCAGTTCAGAACGCCAAGAAGCTCTCCGTTCGGAGCGTCAAGACGAATCTCAATCACGGCAGTAGAACCACCGTTCCGAACCTTGGCAGTGAACGATTTTGCGCCATTCTCGAAGTTGACTTCTCGGACTTTGATGTAGTCGCCCTTGTCAATCTCGTTCACATAGACGCAGTGGATGTTGTCATAGCCGATGTTGATGCCCTCTTCCCATGCAATGGTCTCGGCTTGTTGGCGCACGTATGGATTGAGCGGATTGACGCTTTTGAGCACACCTCGCTTGTCATGGTGGATGTAGGGAATCTTGCCGTCTTCCTCAAAGTCGAAGGGCACGACGCTGACCGTGCGCCTGTGGCTATGCGCCTCGGGCAATCCCTCGTCCATGTAGAAGAAATACCACTGCCCCTTGTAGGAAACCATGCCAGTGTGGTTTCCCATGCCACCGTGCTCGAAAGCCCTCATCACCACGCCGCCGTAAGTCCACGGGCCTAACGGAGCGTCGGCCCAAGCCCAATAGGTATGCTCGGGACAGTGGGCTGCATAGACGAGGTAGTATTTCCCGTTGTGTTTCGTGAGCCAAGGGGCTTCCTCATAGTCAGAACCGAAAGCCGCTTGGTCTTTGATGTCGAACACGTGTATCTCGCCGTCATAGCTTGTCATGTCCTCGTTGAGTTTCACCGCATAGAGGGCGTTGTTGCCCCAGTAGAGATAAGCCTGCCCATCGTCATCGACAAACACCGTGGGGTCGATGTCTTCCCAGCCATGACCGCTATAATTCGTGTCGTCGGCATCAATCAGTTGCTTCTTGCCGCCCAAGGGATTGGTGAACGGACCGTAGGGTGAATCGGACACCAGCACTGGCACGCCACTTGTCGAGGGATAGAAGTAGTATTTCCCGTTTCGGTAAACCATCTGCGCGGCATTGGCGTTTTCGTTCTCTCCGTACAGGTGGATGTTGAAGATGGGCGCATGGTGCGTCCAGTTCACCATGTCGGTGGTGGTGAAGCACAGGTAGTCGTGCATGATAAACCGAGTGGGGGGTGCTTCGCGCTCGTCGTGACCCGTATATAGATACAGGGTGTCACCTACGACAAGCGGAGCTGGGTCGGCGGTAAATTCTGTCTGCGAAATCGGGTTCTGCGAGAATCCCGACAGGGCGGACGTGAGTCCGAGGCACAGCAATGCGGCTTTCCTTGACATTCTCATGGCTGTGTCTTGTTATTTCTTTTCCAACGTCATCACCACCTTGCCTTTGCTGTCATATATCGTGGCTTTGTCAGCATTGACAGTCGCTGACTTGGCATCGTTGATGGCTTGAAGGATGGCACTCTCAGCCTTCATTTCCTCTTCCGGCCCCATCATCTTGGTGGCACCCACATGACCAAACAGGATGTTTTTGCCGTCAAACACATAGTCGCCGAAAAAGCCGTTGACCACTGCACGACCATTCGCCCTGCCGTCGGCAGAGAATGTCAGGCTTGCATCGCCCTCATACTTTGTGGTTTTCACATCGTTGGCCTTAGTGATGAGCCACTCTCCTTGCAATGTGTGAGAAGTGTTTTCTTTTTGCACTTTTTGTACTTTACTTGTGTTATTGCTCTTGCTACTCTCCGATGCAATGATTGAAAAGCATCCTGTTGCCGTCACACTCATCAGGGCAATCAATGCCAAAGGTGTCTTGAAATAGTTCTTAATCATAATCTTGACTTTTATAGTATGATGTTTGCAAAGGTACGAAAAAACCAACCAGCGGTAAACAATCACTTGTTAATAAAACGTAAATGTTCCCCTTCTTGAGGCTTACACCTTCCTTTTGCCCCTCGGCAGGGGCTGTGTTGGGCAGTGGACAAGCACAAAAACAGAGCGAGACGAGGCATAAGCCTCGTCTCGCTCCTATAAATTAGTGTATGAAATTGTCTGTTATTCCTGTACGTAGCTGTTCAGTTGCTCTACGTCCAGCTTATTGATGTAGTTGCTGTGCTTGGCTACCTCGCTTTCGGCGTAGTTCATGAAGACCACGAGCGACTTGCCGAAGAGTTCGGGGGCACGCTGGGTGTCTTGCAGGAGCAGGTGGCACATGATGACGTAGGCGGTCATCTCGTAGAGCTTGCGAGCGCAAAGGTCGAGGAAGTCTTGATTGCCAGGAGCTTTTGCCTTCTCGATGCTGTCGGCGAGCAGCTCTGCCATTGCCTTGATGCGTGCTGCGTAGGCGGCATACTCGGCTGCAACGGGTTCTGTCTCGAAGTCCTTGATGACATTGGCATAGAAGCCCGAAGTGATGTAGCGGATGGCTGCCACCGTCTGAAGCTGTGTGGTGCCTTCGTAGATGGACATGATGCGTGCATCGCGATAGACGCGCTGGCACTTGTATTCGAGCATGAAGCCTGAACCGCCGTGTACCTGAATGGAGTCGTAGGCAGATTCGTTGGCAAACTCGGAGTTCATGCCCTTGGCGAGTGGCGTGAAGGCATCGGCGAGTTTGCTGTACTTCTTGTACTCGTCGCGCTCCTCGGGTGTGAGCTTGCGCTCCTTAGAAATGTCGTCGAGTGCCTTGTAGAGGTCAACGTAACGTGCTGTCATGTAGAGGAGTGAACGGCCTGCGTCGAGTTTTGCCTTGATGCGGGCAATCATGTCATAGACGGCTGGGAAGTGGATGATTTCCTTGCCGAACTGCTTGCGGTCGCGGGCATAGTTGATGGCTTCCTCGTAGGCTGCCTGTTCTGCGCCGACTGACTGTGAGGCGATGCCGAGACGGGCACCATTCATCAGTCCCATCACATACTTGATGAGACCGAGCTTCTCTGAACCGCAGAGTTCTGCCTTAGCATTCTTATATACTAACTCGCAAGTGGGGCTGCCGTGGATACCAAGCTTGTTCTCGATGCGTCGTACATCTACACCGCCGTTACGCTTGTCATAGATGAACATGGAGAGACCGCGACCGTCGCGTGTGCCTTCTACTGAACGTGCCAGCACGAGGTGGATGTCTGCATCGCCATTGGTGATGAAACGCTTCACACCGTTCAGTCGCCAACAGTTCTCCTTCTCGTCGAAGGTGGCTTTGAGCATCACCGACTGGAGGTCAGAGCCTGCATCAGGCTCGGTGAGGTCCATTGACATGGTTTCACCTGCGCAGACGCGTGGGATGTAACGCTTGCGCTGGTCCTCGTCGCCAAACTCATAGAGGGTTTCGATGCAGTCTTGCAGTGACCAGATGTTCTCGAAGCCAGCGTCGCCCTCGGCGATGATTTCGTTGGCTGCGGTATAAACGACGTTGGGCAGGTTGAGACCGCCGTAACGACGGGGCATGGTCATGCCGCAGAGTCCAGCCTTGATGGTGGCATCGAGGTTCTCGTAGGTCTTGGAGGCGTAGCGCACGCGACCGTTCTCGCAGTGAGGACCTTCGGCGTCCACATCCTCGGAGTTAGGACCGATGATGTTGGCGTTGATGTCGCCCGTGATTTCGAGCAAGCTGTCATAGTTCTCCTGTGCGTCCTCGTAATCCTTGGGTGCATAGTCGTACTGACCATAGTCAGCGTAGTTTCTTTCCTTTAACTCCACGATGCGCTTCATCAAAGGGTGTTCCATGTGAAATTTAATCTCAGGAACGTCTGTATAGGAATTTGCCATGGTTTTCTTTACTTACTATTCTTCTTATAATACTTAATCAGCTTTGGAACAACCTCTTCGATGGTGCCGTTGATGATGTAGTCGGCAATCTGGTTGATGGGTGCCTGTGGGTCGGAGTTGATGGAGATGATGATGCCTGAATCCTTCATGCCTGCCACGTGCTGGATGGCACCTGAGATGCCGCAAGCGATATAGACCTTAGGACGGACAGTGGTACCTGTCTGACCAATCTGACGGTCGTGGTCAATCCAGCCAGCATCGACTGCTGCACGGCTGGCACCTACCTCTGCATGGAGTTCCTTGGCAAGCTCGAACAGGAGCTTAAAGCCTTCTGGACCGCCAACGCCGTAGCCACCTGCCACGACAATGGGAGCACCTTTCAGGTTGTGCTTTGCTGCTTCCACATGGCGGTCAAGCACCTTCACCACATAGTCGGTGGTTGGGATGTACTTGGCCACGTCGTGCTTCACCACTTCTGACTGGTAGTTCTCATCAAGGATTTCCTTTTTCATCACGCCGTCACGAACGGTTGCCATCTGTGGGCGGTGTTCGGGGTTGACGATGGTGGCAATGATAGAGCCGCCGAAGGCCGGACGAATCTGATAGAGCTGATCTTCGTAGTGCTTCTCGACGAAGTTGCCCTCTGCGTCCTTCACCTTCATGTCGAACGAGCCAATCTCCAACTGGGTACAGTCGGCTGTCAAACCTGAGTGGAGTGCGGAAGATACGCGTGGACCAAGGTCGCGACCAATGACGGTAGCACCGAGGAGGCAAATCTGTGGCTGCTCCTCTTTGAAGAGGTTGACAACTGCCGAAGTATGTGGGAGAGAGGTGTAAGGGAACAGCTTCTCGTCGTCGAAGATGTGTACCTTGTCAACACCGTAGGGGATGACCTGCTTCTCAACACCATCGAGACCTGCGCCGATGAGTACGGCTTCTAACTGAACACCAAGCTGGTTGGCGAGCTTGCGTCCCTTGGTGCAAAGCTCCAGACTCACATCAGCAACCTTGTTGCCTTCGAGTTCGCAATATACAAATACGTTGTTCATTATCCGATAGTGTTTGATTCCATGAGTTCAACAATCAGACTCTCCACGTCGGCATCGCTGGCGGTGAGGGTCTTGTTTTCCTTTGCTTTGAAGACGATGCTCTTCACTGCCTTCACGTTGGTGGGAGAACCAGCCTTACCAATCTGTGCTGGGTCAGCTTCGATGTCAGCTGCGCCCCAAGTGGTGAACTCGCGGTTCTTGTTGGCCCACACGCGTTTCACGTTGCGAACACGGCAGGGAGCTGCGCTTCCGTTCACGGTCACTACGATGGGCAGCGGACCTTCTACCGTCTCGACACCGCCGTCGATGTGGCGGCGTGCCACAATCTTCTTTGCCTCTTTGTCGATGGAGATAATCTCTTCGGTGTAAGTGATTTGGGTGAGACCTAACTTCTCTGCCACCTGTGGACCTACCTGTGCGGTGTCGCCGTCAATAGCCTGACGACCGCAAAGGATGATGTCGTAGTCGCCCACCTTCTTAATCGCCTGAGCCAGCGTGTAGGAAGTGGCGAGGGTGTCAGCACCGCCCAATGGACGGTCGGAGATGAGGATGCCCTCATCGGCACCGCGATAGATACCTTCCTTCAGCACCTCGGCAGCTTTGGGCAGACCCATAGTGAGCATGGTGATGGTGGAACCTGGGTTGGCGTCCTTCAGGCGCAGAGCCTGTTCAAGGGCGTTCAAGTCTTCGGGGTTGAACACAGCGGGCAGAGCCGCACGGTTCACTGTACCCTCTGGAGTCATCGCGTCAGGACCGACGTTGCGTGTGTCGGGCACCTGCTTTGCGAGTACAATAATTTTTAAACTCATAGTTAATTATAGATTGTTTTAGGTAATGTTGACGAGGTTTTGTAGTCGTATAACCGTTGTAATGTGATGCTGTTATGGTGTTAGCGTTATGCCTCAATAACCACATATTATGCGTTGCAAATATACAACATTTATTTAAGTTCGACAATGAAAACGAGGATATTTTGTGCTCACAAGGTGGGAATGCCGACAAAAAAGGGCAAAGCCATGATGCTTTGCCCTTTTTGTTGTGCTTATAGCGGGTCAACATCATAGTAGATATTGAGGTTCTTGGCGATGGGCATGGCTAACATTTGTTGTTGGATGGTCAAAAGGGAGGTGCGTACCTTGTCGCTGGATGCGTTGAGTTCTATCTTGAGCATGATTTTGCGGATGTAGAGCGACTGGATGCGAGCGACGGGTGGACGATCAGGACCTAATACGCGCTCTCCGAACGTCTTGCGCAAGCGTGCTGCCATGTCGTCGGACAAGTGGTCGAGCAGGTGGTCGTCGCGGTGTCTCAGATAGACGTAAATCAGACGGTAGAAGGGAGGGTAGCGGAAGAGTTGACGCTCTGTCATTTGGGTGTAAAACATCGTCCAGTAGTCGTTCTGTGTGATTTGTCGGATGATGTCGTTGTCGGCTGAGCGTGTCTGTAAGATGACAAGGCCTGGGGTCTTGTTGCGCCCTGCACGTCCTGCTACTTGGCTCATTGTCTGGAAGGTACGTTCATAGCTGCGGAAGTCGGGCAGATTGAGCATGGTGTCGGCATCGAGTATGCCCACAACGGACACGTTGTCGAAGTCGAGACCTTTGGTGACCATCTGTGTACCGATGAGGATGTCTGCTTGATGTTTGGCGAAACCGTCGATGATGCGCTCATGTTGTAGACGAGTTTTGGCGGTGTCGAGGTCCATGCGCAGGGTGGTGGCTTCGGGGAAGAGGCGAGTGATTTGCTCTTCAATCTTTTCAGTGCCAGTGCCGATGTCGATGAACTTCTCGCCTTCGCAAGCAGGGCAACGCTCGGGGATGCGTGTGCTGTAGCCGCAGTAGTGGCAAGTCATGGCGGCACTCTTCTTGTGCAGGGTGAGGGTCACGTCGCAGTGGGGGCATCGTGGCACCCATCCGCACTGCTTGCATTCGATGAGCGAGGAGAATCCGCGTCGGTTTTGGAAGAGGATGACCTGTTCGTGGCGGTCGAGCGCAGCACGCATCACCTCGACGAGGCGAGGCGAAAAGATCCCTTTCATCAGTTTCTTCCGTTTGGCCTCTTTGATGTCCACCACCTCTACGGTGGGTAGCTGCATGTTGCGAAAGCGTTGATTGAGTGGCACATAGCCGTAGCGTCCCTTGCGTGCCCAGTGATAAATCTCGAAAGAGGGAGTGGCAGTGCCGAGCAACGTCTTGGCACCAAACAGGTGTGCCAGCATGATGGCGGCATTGCGGGCGTGGTAGCGCGGTGCTGGCTCTTGTTGCTTGTAGCTCTGTTCGTGCTCTTCATCAACGATGACAAGCCCGAGATGCTGGAAGGGGAGGAAAATGCTGGAACGCACGCCCAAGATGAGTGGGTAGGGGGTGTTGGATGCCTGCCGCTTGTAGATGGCAAGCCTTTGTGCATCAGTGAATTTGGAGTGATAGACACCCATCCGCTCACCGAAGAAGTGGTGGAGGCGTTCGGTGATTTGTGTGGTCAGGGCAATCTCGGGCAAGAGATAGAGCACTTGCTTCCCCTGACGGAGATATTGGTCGATGAGGTGGATGTAAATCTCGGTCTTGCCCGACGAGGTGACACCGTGCAGGAGGGTGATGTTCTTTGTTTGGAAAGAATGCACCACCTCGTCCATCGCTGTCTGTTGTGCAGGTGAGAGGGGTTGAGGCGCGGAGGTCACGAATTGTTGCAGTTCTGCGGCTTTCGGACTTCGTGGCTTTCCCGAGGCTTTGAGAGCTTTCTCGTCCGTGGGTTTCATGGCACCAGGAAGTCCAGCCTTCATCACGTCGCCAAGGGGGCACATGTAGTAGTTGGCAATCCATTGCCAAAAAGCGAACTGCTGTTCGTTTACTGCGGGTTGTTCGTCGAGCACATTGATGATGGCTTTTACGTCCACTCCTTGTGGTGCTTTCTCATGGACGGAACTGACGATTCCCGTGTAAATCTTGTTTTTGCCGAGGGGTACAACAACTCGACAGCCTCGCATCACTCGTGCCTGTAGTTCAGGCGGAACGAGGTATGTGAAGCTGTCGAATGGAATAGGTAGGATGATGTCGGCAAACATCAACAGTAGTGGCTTAGAGCAGGTAAGTCAACGAAATCTGATGTACGTTGTTCTTGAGTTTGCCCTTTATTGCATTGCCAGCTGTGTCCAAAACTGTCACCTCACCCGTGTTACCCAAGCCGATGTTATAGTTGTAACCAACACGGAAGTGTTTCAGCACCGTGGCGCCCAAACCGACGTTCCAGCTGAACACGGACTTTTTCAATGCCCATCCGTCAGTGTCTCCCCAATCTTTCCAGTTACGGTCGCCGACGTTCCAAGAGAATTGTGGGCCTGTAGCGAGATAAACGCTTGCCAAACTGCTGAAGCCAATGGTATATTTGGCGTTGATGGGCAGCGAGATGTAGTGAAGCGTTTTGTTATGGCGTTCGCCTTCGTCAGTGAGACCCACGCAACGGTTATCATAAAGCAGTGATACATCTGCGCCCAGTCCTACGAGTGGAATGGTCACATCGGCAGTCAGACCTGCGAAGAAGCCGTTCCTGTTCTTCTCGTCGATGTTGTCATAAACATTTTTAAGGCTGACATTGTTCACGTTAAGACCTGCCTTAACACCGAATTTTACCTGTGCCTGTGAAGGCAGGGCGAATGCAAATGCTGCTACGATGACAGCCATGCTCAGAAAATTCTTTCTCATACGCACTGTTGTGTCTTTAAGATGGTTGGTAAATGAATTTGCGTACAAAGTAAGCACTTTTTTTTTGAATACGGAAATATTTGTACAAAAAATATAATGCTGTCACAAATACGGTCTTTATTAAAACCACTGTCATACGGAACTGTAGCGATGTCAGCATCTTGCCCACCCACTATTTATCATCAAATAAATTCTATGTCGATATTGCTTAACGTATGATTTTTCGTTATAACCTTCTTCTGCAGGTGGGAAGGAATGCCAATAGAAGAAAAATCTGTATCTTTCTCCTTATGAATGGGTAGAATGGCAAGCCTTGGATTAACCAATTCGCAAATTCTACATAGTACATCTGTTGTAGCATGTCCGCTTGTATGGAGAGACTCTATGGTTGCAAAGCGTTTTTGTAAACGTATATAATCTTCCTTTTTTGTATCCTCCCTATTGATATAACCATCCCACATGGAATAGATGAGAATCGGTCTTTCTGATGTGGGCAGTATCGAAAAGATTTGGTCTAAAAGCGAGTGGAATTTTTCGCTACTCCGTACAAACATGGTAAAACCGTTGCTAATCATCCAGTTCTTTAATTTGATGTTCCTGTCTTCGTACATATATATAGTGCCGAATTTAAAGCAAGTGGATTCTTTTCCCGTTGAAGACCTTTTCTGTCCTGCTGTTGTTGAAAAAATATCAAGTAGATCTTTTTGATATTTATCTGCTAACAATGGGCGATAGGAAGGCATTTGCCGCGTGGCATTTTTGAAACTGGCAAGCCGTTCCATATCGGTGGATGAGCAATGGACAAATACATATTTGTGTTCTTTCATAAGCTCGGCTGCTTTTCGTGACAACTCCGCTTCGGTTAGTATAGCCTCGTTTTTTCGGGCGAGCATGGTTCCTTCGATGATTAACACATCGACTTGTCCAATATATTTTTGAATAGTAGGAAGTAACCCTTTGCTCAAATAGCCATGCCTACGGAAATCACCTGTGTGCAGGATGCGTTTCCCTTCCGCTTCTATCAGGAACATATAGGCATCATAAGCCGAATGGCTGACAAAATAGGGAGTCACTATGATGTCCCCGAAATGCAGCGTCTGCTTCTCATGAAAAGTGTGCAAGTTAGAAGCGATGTTTAGCGCATGTTGGTATTTCTGTTTACCTGCTTCGTCTGGCAGGTGAGATAATTGCTCATATTTTCTGCAAACAACTTGTTTCGCCACTTCACCAATGTATTGCGGAATATCATTCGGTACATGATGAAACAGCCCTATGTGGTCACCATGGTAATGAGTATAAAGTATGGCAGAACAACCCTTTGTGATTTCTGCAACAGCCAAGTCGTCATCATAGACATCCTTGTTCTTTGTGCTGTTAGGCAAAATATGCCCCAGGTCTATAATGATATTGTCTTTCGCTGTTGATATGCGAGTAATCTGTCCGCCAATCTGTTCTGCGCGGTGAATCGTTATTTGCATAAGTCGGGATAATCTACAATGAGCGTATCAAAATCTGTTCTTTCTTTCAGGTTTTCCATATAGGTGATTCGTTCTTCTCTCCCTTTTGTGAGTTTTTCGTAAGTATTTACAATCAGTAGTTCGGGCTTCAGGGAAACCTCTTCAATTTCAGTTTCACCATTCCACAAGTTGGTGCGTTTCTTGATTCGCAATAATTTTGAGTAATAGTCTTTCAACTCTTTCGTGTGCTTGTTGATGAATTTACAGTATTCTGTCATTTGCTCAATGATTTCCGGCTCTCCTTCTTTGCTTCTTAGTCGGGGGTCTGTTATCAGCTTTAATTCAATGAATACCAACTTCTTGTTCTCTCTCAGTTCCACTAAATCGAACCGAATGAGTTCTTTCTCTCCCGTCCGATAGGCGAACTCTGAATCAATGTAACGATTTGGAAAACATAGTTTCAACTCTCCTTGTACCCATTTTTCACTGGATGTATATACCCCTTTTCGTTGGTTCGCTTCTTTTTTAGGGGAAAGTTTGTGATACTCTTCGCGGATTTTCCCTTTTATGTCTTCTATGCCATCCTTGCTCAGAAGTTGCTTAATGCAGTCTTGGTAAGTGGCTGTTTCATCGGATTCACCTAAATATTTTTGATGTGTTTCGGTTGCAATTTCTCCTCCTGTCCATCGAACCAAAGCCACATTGCCGCCGTAATAATATACATTGGCATAGTTATCCTTGCGTATTTCCACATATAGTTCCTTGTCATCCAATAGGTTCTTCCACCATTGCGGAGGGTTGTTCTCTAACACTGACCATAATAGAAAATCCTCATTTAATGCACCGAAATGTCCATTTGTTTTTTGTTTAAGCATATTCATAATGTTTTCATTTATTTGTGTTTCACTGAGTTTCTGCTTCGTTGGAGTTATTTTTAACTTCCGAAGTTTTACTCCCTGTTTGTGTGCATCCATAGTGGCTTCAAATTTAGAGGATTGATTACTGTTTTTTCTCCTGACTATTCCTGAAACGTGTTGGCGAAAGCCGAATAGGTCTCCCCTGTTTCAGAATACAAAGTTAGTAAAAAAGCCTTAACCTGTCAAGAACGCGGTGATTAAATTTTTCTCGCATACTGCTCATTGGCACTCATTGACCGCTGTTGCCCCCCCCGTCTGTTCGTAGCGAATATCTACGATTTTGTTGCTTGCTTGTGCCATGATTGGCATTATTCTTGTGTTTCCTTTTTTTGAATCGAAATGTCCTCAAAAGGGGAGTGAGTCACACCCTTTCCGGGGAGTGAGTCACACCCTATTTGAGGTCTGAGTCACTCCCCTTTTGAGGTGCTAAAGGGACGTTTTTCGGGTCTTGGAACATCGTATGGCATACATCCGAAACATGGTTCAGATAATGCCTTGGAGTCTTGTAATCTTTGTCGTGGATACACTTTCTTGCTTTTCGTGTTCGCTCCCCCACCGCAGCGCGTTTCTCTGATTATGTTGATTGTCAGATGATTTATGAGTTATTTACACCCCTGTTGATAAGTTTTTTGAAAAAAAAGAGGGAAAGTGTGGGGAATTGTGGGGGATAATACTTATATTTGCACATTATTTATTGGAAGGCGACTTAAAGTGGTTGAGAATCAGTGGGGAAGCAGTGGCGGAAAACCGAAGGATGCCTTTTGACGAAGAAAGTATGATAAGATTCATTGGTGATTATCCAGCAAAGACCGATGCCAAGGGCAGGGTTTTCCTGCCAGCGGCGTTTCGGAAGATACTCGAAGCGGAGGGCGAGCGAGGGCTTGTCTTGCGCAACGATGTGTTCCAGAAGTGCTTGGTGCTCTATCCCGAATCGGTGTGGAACGCCCAGCTTGATGGTCTTCGTGCCCAAATGAATCAGTGGAACAGCCAGCAGCAAATGATGTTGCGCATGTTTGAGGCTGACGCGGAGCCGATAGAGCTGGATGCTCAGGGTCGCCTGTTGCTCTCGAAACGCAAGTTGCAGTATGCTGGAATTGAGGGTGATGTGCGCTTTTTGGCGATGGTGGACCGCATTGAGATATGGAGCAAGCAGGCACTGGAGGAGGTGATGGCTCAGAGTGGTGGTCTTGGCGAAGCGATGGAGGCGTTGTTGGGGCAGTAAGATGCCTGTGTGAGGAATCCCGAAAGAATGAGGACGATGGCGGAACAAGAGACGATATACCATGTGCCTGTGCTGTTGAAGGAGAGCGTTGACGGGCTGAACATAGATGCAGGCGGTTGTTATGTGGATGTGACGTTTGGCGGTGGCGGACATAGCCGCGAAGTCCTGTCACGATTGGGCATGGAGGGGCACCTTTACAGTTTTGACCAAGATGCCGATGCGGAGAAGAATGCGGAGGGATTTGATACGGAGAAGTTTACGTTCGTGAGGAGCAATTTCCGATTCTTGAAGAATTTCCTGCGGTATCACGGTGTGGAGCAGATTGATGGGCTGTTGGCAGACTTGGGCGTAAGTTCGCACCACTTTGATGACAGCGAGCGTGGTTTCTCGTTTCGTTTTGAGGGGATGCTCGACATGCGGATGAACCAGCGGGCGGGTCGTACAGCGGCGGATGTGGTGAACACCTATGAGGAGAAGCGGTTGGCGGATGTGTTCTATCTGTATGGCGAACTGAAACAGAGTCGGAAGTTGGCGGCTGCCATCGTGAAGGCAAGGCAGAACAAACGGGTGGAGACGATTGGCGACTTTTTGGAGATTGTCAAGCCTTTCTTCCGCAACGAACGGGAAAAGAAAGAGTTGGCAAAGGTTTTTCAGGCTTTGCGCATTGAGGTGAACCACGAAATGGATGCCTTGCGTGAGATGCTGAATGGGGCGAAGGAATTGCTCAAGCCTGGTGGACGGTTGGTGGTCATCACTTATCACTCGTTGGAAGACCGCATGGTGAAGAACCTGATGAAGACGGGCAACGTGGAGGGGCAGGAGGACAAGGACTTCTTCGGCAAAGTGAATACACCATTCCGATTGGTGAACCGACAGGTGATTGTGCCGAGTGACGAAGAGATGCTCAAGAATCCGCGAAGCCGCAGCGCGAAACTGCGCATTGCCGAGAAAATCTGATAGATTTGTGGGAATCGCCCCCTCTATGATAAGGACAAACAATCCACGCCTTGCAGAGACAGGCGATAAAGTGAGTTACACATTATTATATTTAAGGGACACCCGAAGAGGTGTGAAAGGAAGGACTTTATGTCGAGAAAAAAAGAAGAGAAAGACGTCATGATGGAAGAGTCGGCGATGATTCCTCCAGAATCTGTTGGGGATGAACCACAAATGAAAACGGAGAGGGAGGAGGCGATAGAGGCAATCAAGGCTATCCGAAAGTTTACCAATGAAGATGATGATGAGTTTGGGGAGATATCGGTGAAGTCGATTCTTGGCGGTGATTTCTTGATGAGTCGCTTCGTCATCCGACAGATTCTATTTATGATGTTCTGTGTGGTGCTGATGATTCTTTATACGGGCAATCGCTATGATAGTCAGCAGGATGTCATCTTGATTGATAGCTTGCGTGGTCGCTTGCAGGAGGTGAAGTATAACGTGTTGACCCAATCCAGCGAACTGATGAACTTGTCTCGCCAGTCGAATGTGGAGAAGATGCTGGTGGGCACGCCTGACAGCTTGCTGCATAACTCCATCATTCCGCCTTTCTTGATTAAGGCAGGTGATGACCGACGTTTGCTTTCGGAGGAAGAGGTGGAAGAAGTGTTGGTTGATTCAACCGAGAAACAGACTGCCCCTCAGCCTGATAGCGGAGACGAAACGGGTGCGGAGGCAATAATAACGGAATAGGAATGAAATTCGACAAGAAATATATTAACACGCGTATCACGTTCATCGTGGTGGTGGCAGTGCTGGTGATGATTGCTATCATCTCCCGTGCGGTCTATACTGCAACGGTGCAGAACGAGAAGTGGAAGAAGGTCGGTGCTGTGAGCGTGAGTGACACACTGCCCATGCCTGCTGCACGCGGCAACATCTTGAGTGCCGACGGTCAGTTGATGGCAAGCAGTTTGCCTGACTACAAGGTGTATGTCGATTTCTTGTCGGGCATTGACCGACTGGACGATTCCATTGCGTCCAACGGCTCGAAGGTGAGGGTGTATGACCCCAAACAGGTGCATGAGAAGGATTCCCTGTGGGAGACGAACATGGAGGCAATTTGCCGTGGGTTGGCCGAGATTTGCCCTAACTACACTTATGAGGAGCATTACGAGCACATGATGAAGGGGTTGAGGGGGCACAAGCGTTATTGGGACGTTTCGCCTCGCGTGGTGTTGAACTTCATTCAGTATAACGAACTGATGAAGTTGCCTGTCTTCAACCTTAAAAGCCGCTATGCCAGCGGTTTGACCGTTGACCCTCGCAACAACCGCAACAAGCCTTTCGGTTCGTTGGCACGTCGTACATTGGGCGAAATGTATGGTGCGAAGGACTCTGCACGTTCGGGTTTGGAACTTGCTTACGACTCGCTGCTGCGTGGCGAGCCAGGCAAGAAGCATAACAAGAAGGTGCTGTCGAAGTACCTTTCCATCATTGACAAAGAACCTGTGGATGGCTACGACCTTGTGAGCACCATTGATGTGGGCATGCAGGACATCTGCGAGAGCGCGCTTCGTGAGAAGCTCCACGAGCTGGATGCCTCGATGGGTGTGGTCGTCTTGATGGAGGTGAAGACGGGCGATGTGAAAGCCATCGTGAACCTGATGCGTTACGAAGATGGTGAATACTATGAGGCGAGAAACTACGCTTTGGCGGCTTTGATGGAGCCTGGCTCTACCTTCAAGACGGCATCTATCATGGTGGCGTTGGACGATGGCTATATCACGACCAAGGACATCGTGGATACGGGTGGCGGTATTTGTAACATGTATGGCGCAAAGATGAAGGATCACAACTGGTACAGAGGCGGTTATGGCGTGATTGATGTGCCGCATACCTTGATGTATTCCAGCAATATCGGCGTGAGCAAGTTGGTGGATGCTCACTATCACAATCAGCCAGAAAAGTTCGTGGAGGGTTTGCGAAGGATTGGTATCGGCACACCGCTGGGACTTCCGTTCGATGGTGCAGCTAATCCTGTCATCCGCATGCCTCACAAAGACCACAAGGGGGGGTATCGAATGTCGGACAACTGGTCGGCAACGGCTTTGGCTTGGATGTCAATTGGTTATGAGACTCAGATTCCTCCTATCAGCACGGTGAGCTTCTACAACGCCATTGCCAACAATGGCAAGATGATTCGCCCACGTTTTGTGAAGGGTATCTCTAAGGATGGTGAAATGGTGAAGGAGTTCCCTGTGGAGGTCATCAAGTCGCGCATCTGTAAACAGAGTACGCTGGAGGACATACAGCATATCCTCTACCGAGTGGTGAATGACCCCGAGGGGCTTGGTAAGAAGGCTGGCAACCCTTACTTCCATGTGAGTGGAAAGACGGGAACGGCTCAGGTGTCGAACGGTTCTGGCTATAAGGGTGGGTTGAACGAACACTTGGTGAGTTTCTGTGGTTACTATCCATCAGAAGAACCGAAGTATTCTTGTATCGTAGCGATTCGACACGCTTATGCTGTGGCGAGTGGTGGCGGACAGGCAGGTGTGGTTTTCTCCAAGATTGCCCAGCGTATCTATTCGAAGAATGTGACGACCGACATTAACTTGGCGAAGGATTCGGCAGCGGTGCATGTGCCTCATGTGAAGGCTGGCAATGTGCTGGCAGCACAATATGTGTTGAAAGAGTTGGGTCTGAAGACAAATGGTGGTGATGGGTACGAGTGGGGCACAGCATCGGTGGCACAAGGTGGGGTTGAGTTCCACCCCGTGAATGTAGGTACGGATGTGGTGCCGAATGTGGTAGGCATGGGTGCTCGGGATGCCGTGTATGCGTTGAACACTCGTGGCATGACGGTGCGGATGAAAGGTTGTGGTAAGGTCATCAGCCAAAGTGTGCCGAGCGGTAGCAAAGTGGTGAAGGGAAGAACTGTCATTTTGACACTGAAATAACGTGAAGTTTGACTTCTAATCAATCGTGTGATTATGAAACTGAAAGAACTCGTTGGTAAGCTCAAAGTCCTTGAAGTGAAGGGGGATATGGAGCGTGGCATTTGTGGTGTACAAATAGATTCTCGTCAAGTGGAGGAGGGACACCTCTTCATGGCTGTGCGTGGCACGGTGGCTGATGGTCATAGCTATATTGGCAAGGCTGTGGAGAAGGGTGCTGTGGCTGTGTTGTGTGAGGAGATACCTGCTGAACTGAGTGCTGCTGTGACGTATGTCCGTGTGGAGAATGTGGAGCAGGTTGTAGGACAGGTGGCTACCACTTTCTATGGTGACCCAACGAGCAAATTGAAACTGGTGGGTGTGACGGGTACGAACGGGAAGACGACCATTGCGACGGTGCTGTACGAGATGTTCCGCTACATGGGACATAAGGCTGGATTGCTCTCTACGGTGTGCAATTATGTTGATGGTGAGGCAATCCCCACAGAGCACACGACACCTGACCCCATTACGCTTAACGCCTTATTAGCCAGAATGGTGGAAGCAGGTTGTGAATATGCTTTCATGGAGGTGAGCAGCCATAGCATCGTGCAGAATCGTATTGGCGGTTTGACCTTTGCTGGAGGTCTTTTCACGAACATCACGCGTGACCATCTGGATTATCATAAAACTTTTGAGAACTACATCAAAGCCAAGAAACTCTTCTTTGACAATCTGTCTGCTGGGGCGTTTGCCATCACGAATGCAGACGACAAGAATGGAATGGTGATGGTGCAGAATACACAGGCAGTGGTGAAGACCTATTCGGTACAGAGTCCTGCTGACTTCAAAGCCAAGATTATTGAGTGCCACTTTGAGGGAATGTATCTGGATGTCAATGGTAAAGAGGTTGGCGTTCAGTTCATTGGAAAGTTCAATGTGAGCAACCTCCTGGCTGTGTATGGTGCTGCTGTCATGTTGGGGAAGGAAGAACAGGAAGTGCTGGTGGCATTGAGTGCCATGAAGCCCGTGAATGGACGCTTCGAGGCATTGCGCTCGCCTTTGGGTTATACGGCGATTGTTGACTATGCCCACACGCCTGATGCTTTGGAGAATGTGCTCAATGCCATTCATGGTGTGTTGGATGGAAAAGGTGAGGTCATAACCATTTGTGGCGCAGGTGGTAATCGCGATAAGGGAAAGCGTCCGCTGATGGCACGGGAGGCTGTGAAACAAAGCGACCGAGTTATCATCACGAGTGATAATCCGCGTTTTGAAGAACCGCAGGATATCATCAACGATATGTTGGCAGGATTGGATGAGGAACAGATGAGGAAGGTGATTGCCATTGTAGATCGTCGTCAAGCCATCAAGACGGCTTGCATGATGGCGAAGAATGGTGATGTGATTCTTATTGCTGGTAAGGGACATGAGGATTATCAAGATGTGAAGGGTGTGAAGCATCATTTTGATGATAAGGAGGAGGTAAGAGCTTGCTTCTAATCTGTTATGGTTGGAGGATATTGAATCATACATTTAATAGATATAACGTATGTTGTACAACTTATTTGAGTATTTGGAACAGTTTGACATTCCAGGGGCGGGCGTGTTTGGTTATGTGTCTTTCCGAGCATTAGCGTCATTGATTTGTTCATTGGTCATCTCGATGGTGGCTGGTGAGTATTTCATCAAATATATGCGTAGGCGCAAGCATATTGAGGAGGCACGTGATGCTGCGATTGACCCTTATGGTGTACAGAAAAAGGGTGTTCCGTCAATGGGTGGTGTGGTGATTCTTGCGGCTGTGTTGATTCCTGCCCTTTTGTTCGGAAAGCTCAGCAATGTCTATATGGTATTGTTGATTGCCACGATTGCTTTCTTTGGCATGATAGGCTTCATGGATGACAAAATAAAGTTGGGAGGCAACAAGGACGGTATGGCTCCACGATGGAAGATGTTGGCACAGTTGCTATTCGGTGTGGCTGTGGGATTGACGCTGTGGTTGAGTCCTGATGCAGTGGTGCGTGAGAACGTGGAGCGAGAAATCGGTGACAAGGTGGAAGTGTATCATAAGAGCGAAGCACGTAAGAGTACGGTGACGACAGTGCCTTTTGTGAAAAGCAACAATATAGACTATTATGAGGTGTTCAGTTTCGTAAAAGATGGTAAGACGAAACGTGCATGCGGTTGGATTCTTTTTGTGCTGGTGACGACGTTTGTCATCGCTGCCGTAAGCAATGGTGCTAATTTGAACGATGGCATGGACGGCATGTGTGCTGGTAACTCAGCTATCATCGGTGTTACTTTGGGAATCTTGGCTTATGTGAGTGGTCACATCCGTTTTGCTGACTATTTGAATGTGATGTATATTCCTGGTTCGGAAGAGATTGTGGTGTTTCTTGCAGCCTTTGTGGGTGCGCTGGTCGGTTTCCTTTGGTATAATGCCTATCCAGCCAAAGTGTTTATGGGAGATACGGGAAGCCTTGCTATTGGCGGTGTTATAGCTGTGACGGCTGTCATTATTCATAAAGAGCTGATGTTGCCGATTCTGTGTGGCATCTTCTTGATGGAGAGTGTGTCGGTGATGCTACAATTGGCTTATGCCAAGAGGGGTAACAAGAAAGGTGAGAAATGGCGAGTGTTTAAGCGTGCGCCCTTCCATGACCATTATCGGCATCCGATGGAAGAGGGGGTGAAGTACCTCATTAAGAGGCCGCATGGGTTGTTGTTCGAGTCAATGATTACAACGCGCTTTTGGATTGTCACCATCCTGCTGGCCGCCATCACGATTATTACGTTAAAGATAAGATAAACAAGCAATAAGATGAGAAGAATTGTTATATTGGGTGCAGCTGAAAGTGGGGCTGGGGCTGCTGTGTTGGCAAAGGTCAAAGGGTTTGATGTGTTCGTGAGCGACATGTCGAACATCAAAGATAAATACAAGGATTTGCTTAATCGCCACGAGATTGTGTGGGAAGAAGGACATCATACAGATGAGCTGATTCTGAATGCTGATGAGGTCATCAAGAGTCCTGGCATCCCAGAGAATGCTCCGATGATTCAGAAATTGAAGGCGAAGAACATTCCCATCATCTCGGAGATTGAGTTTGCGGGTCGATATACGAATGCCAAGATGATTTGTATTACAGGAAGTAATGGCAAAACGACGACAACATCGCTCATCTATCATATCTTGAAGCATGCAGGTTATGATGTGGGTTTGGCTGGCAATATAGGCAGAAGCCTTGCGTTGCAAGTGGCAGAAGAACCGCATGACTATTATGTGATTGAGTTGAGCAGTTTTCAGTTAGACAATATGTATGAGTTTAAGGCGGATATTGCTGTGCTGATGAACATAACGCCTGACCATCTTGACCGCTATGACTTCAAGATGCAGAACTATGTTGATTCTAAAATGCGCATCATTCAGAATCAGACTCCTCAGGATGCTTTCGTCTTCTGGAACGATGACCCTATTGTGGCAGCAGAACTGAAAAAATACGACATTAAAGCAAGGCTTTGTCCGTTCGGTGAGTTCAAGAGTGACAGCGTGATAGGCTATGTGGACGAGGACTCATACATCATCGAAGGGCCTGTTCCTTTCAATATGGAGCAGGAGGAATTGGCACTACGTGGGAAGCATAATCTCTATAACTCTCTTGCAGCGGGCATTACGGCTGATTTGGCTGGTGTGAGTAACGAGCAGATTCGTGAGGGTTTGAAGACGTTTGAAGGTGTAGAGCATCGTTTGGAAAAGGTTGGTCGAGTGCGTGGTGTGGAGTTTATTAACGATTCTAAGGCCACCAATGTTAATGCCTGTTGGTATGCACTGGACAGTATGCGTACACCTGTTGTCCTCATCCTCGGCGGTAAGGACAAGGGCAATGATTATTCGGAGATATTCGATTTGGTGAAGGAGAAATGTATTGGTCTTGTCTTTTTGGGAGTGGATAACTCAAAACTGCATGCTGCGTTTGATGGTTTCGGCATTCCTATTGCTGATGTGAAGAGCATGAAGGATTGTGTGGATGAGTGTTATAAGATGGCTAAACCTGGTAGTACCGTGCTGTTAAGCCCTTGTTGCGCCAGCTTCGATTTGTTTAAGAACATGGAAGACCGAGGTGAGCAGTTCAAGGAATGTGTGAGGAATCTGTAAAGAGAAAGTGATATGGGAACGTTAGTACAAGATTTTTTCGGCGGAAAGCTCTTCAAGGGCGATAAAGGCGTGTGGATGATATACTTCTTCCTCTGTATGATTTCATTGGTGGAAGTGTATAGTGCATCGAGCCGACTGACGTTCGAGGGTGGACATCATTGGGGACCTATGGTTAGTCAGGCGGGCTTTCTTTTTGTGGGATTGCTTATCATCCTAATGGTGCATCGTATTCCTTGCAAGTGGTTTATGTTGTTCCCATTTATCTTGTTACCAGTGGCGGTTCTTCTTCTGCTTTATACGGCAGTGTTGGGTGGTGGTAGTGACATCAATGAAACACACCGATGGGTACGTTTTGGTTCTATTAGTTTCCAGCCGTCGGAGATTGCAAAAGCAGCTCTTCTGATGACTGCGGCCGTGGTGTTGGCTAAGACACAGACGGAGAAAGAGGAGTTTGTCAGAGGGAAAAAGCGGAAGGTCGTGGGTGCCATTAAGGGAAAGCGTTATTTGGCTTTTGCCATTGTGGGGGGGGCGACATTGCTGATTTGTGGCTTGATTTTTTTGGATAATGTCTCAACGGCCTTGATGTTGTTCTTTGTAGTCGTGGTGATGATGTTTCTGGGACAAGTGCCTAAAGATCTTATGCTGAAAGGATTGCTTTCAATCGTCGGGCTTGGTGTGTTTGTGGTGATGCTTTCTATGGCTATGCCTGATGATACTTTGAAGGATGTTCCTGGTTTTAAGCGTGTGGTGACGGTGAAACACCGTATCAATCGAATGTTGGGTTCAGAAGTGGAAGAGGAACAAGGGAAAGCCTCAAAAACGAATACTCAGATTTTGTTGAATGATAAAAATTCTCAAACCACTTATGCGTTCATCGCTGTAGCGAACTCGAATGTGATTGGATTGGGACCTGGAAATTCTATTCAGCGTGACTTCTTGCAGCATGCGGAATCGGACTTTATCTATGCTATCATTGTGGAAGAACTGGGAATCGGTGGTGCGTTGTTTGTTGCTTTCCTCTATTTGGTGTTGCTGATTCGTGTGGGGCGTATTGCACAGAAGTGTCCGAGTTTCTTCCCAGCCTATTTAGTGTTGGGATTTGGCATTATGATGGTGTTGCAAGCGTTTGTGAATATGAGTGTGGCTGTTGGTTTGGTGCCTGTGACGGGGCAGACATTGCCACTCATCAGCAAGGGAGGAACATCCATTTTGATAACCAGTTTCTACATCGGAGTCATCTTGAGCGTGAGTCGGTATGCGGAGAAAAAGGAGAAGAAAGCCCCTCTTGTGGAGGCTGTCCCTAACGGAGAAACCAGCGAGTATTATACGGACGGGGCGATGTCTTGAGGTCAAAAGAAGGATGTTGCGACTTTTTTGAGGACGTGAATCGCTGATTTTGATACGTTTATGATGAAAAATATAGAGATTATTAGTATCTTTGCCCATTAAAATAAATCACACGGAAGTGTGTTACGGAAAATGGAACAAAACAAGCCTTTTAGAGTGATTGTCAGTGGTGGTGGAACTGGTGGGCATATCTTCCCAGCGGTATCTATCGCCAATGCCATTAAGAAGCAACATCCAGAGGCAGAAATTCTGTTTGTGGGTGCTGAAGGGCGCATGGAAATGCAACGTGTGCCAGCTGCTGGCTACAAAATCGATGGACTTCCAGTTCGTGGGCTTGTGCGCCCTCTGTGGAGTTACAAGAATATCGGGGTCATGCTTGACTTTTTCAAAAGTAAACGGATTGTCAAGAAGATTATTCGTGACTTCAAGCCCCATGTGGCTGTGGGTGTAGGTGGCTACGCCTCAGCTCCAACATTGAATGCTGCTTATTCGATGGGTGTTCCTTGCCTTATTCAAGAACAGAATTCCTATGCAGGTGTGACAAACCGCTCATTAGCCAAGAAGGCAAAAAAAGTGTGTGTGGCTTATAGCGGCATGTCCCGATTCTTCCCAGCTGACAAGATTATCATTACGGGTAATCCTGTTCGGCAGAATCTTCTTGACACGGAGATTACGAAGGAGGAGGCGCGTATGAGTTTTGGTCTTGTTCCTGACAAGAAGACGGTGCTGATTGTGGGTGGCAGTTTGGGTGCTCGGACGATGAATGAAAGTGTGCTTTCTCATTTGGAAGGCATCCGTGAAAGTGGTGTACAGTTTATTTGGCAGACAGGTAAATATTATAGCCAGCACATTGCCGAGGAACTGAGTAAAGTGGAAGCAGTGAAGAACTTGAAGGTGATGGATTTTATCAGTAGCATGGATAATGCGTATGCTGCAGCTGACATTGTTGTGAGTCGTGCTGGGGCAAGCTCTATTTCAGAGTTGTGTCTGCTGGGTAAGCCCTGCATTCTTGTTCCATCGCCTAATGTTGCAGAGGACCATCAAACCAAGAATGCGCAGGCACTCTCGACCAAGGATGCCGCTATTTTTGTGGCAGATAAGGATGCTAAGGAGCAGCTGATTATGTTGGCAATTAAAACTGTACAAGATGATGCCCGATTGGCTACACTGAGTGCCAATGTGAAGATGATGGCTTTCTTCAATTCGGCAGATGTGATAGCCGAAGAGGTGTATAAATTGGCGATTGAATATAGAAATCAAAATAAGTAGAAGTGATGCAGATGAAAGAGATAAAATCCGTCTATTTTATAGGAGCTGGTGGTATTGGCATGAGTGCCCTTGTCCGTTATTTCCTGACGAAAGGTTATAATGTGGGTGGTTATGACAAGACGCCGAGCGAGTTGACGGAGAAGTTGATTGAAGAAGGGGCGAAAATCCATTATGAGGAGAACGTGGAGACTATTGATGCTTGTTTTAAGCAGAAAGAGAGCACTTTAGTGGTCTATACGCCCGCTATTCCTGCTGAACATGTGGAAATGGTGTATTTTCGAGAGAATGGTTTTGAGATACAGAAACGTGCGCAGGTGCTGGGTTGCCTGACACAATCTCATAAAGGACTCTGTGTGGCAGGTACGCATGGAAAGACCACTACTTCGACGATGGCTGCCCACTTGCTGCATCAGAGCAAAGTGAATTGCAACGCGTTCTTGGGCGGCATTTCAAAGAACTACGGGACGAACTATATTCTTAGCGACAGTGACTATGTAGTGATTGAAGCTGACGAGTTCGATCGTTCTTTCCATTGGTTACGTCCTTACATGACCGTTATTACGGCAACGGATCCTGACCATCTTGACATCTACGGAACAAAGGAGGCTTATTTGGAGAGTTTCCGCAAATATACAACGCTCATTCAACCGGGGGGAGCATTGATTATCCATAAGGGTTTGGAAATGAAGGCAGATGTGCAGGAGGGTGTGAAAGTGTATGAATATTCGCGTGAAGAAGGTGACTTCCACGCAGAGAATATCCGCATCGGTGGTGGAGAAATCGTGTTTGACTTTGTGCATCCTAATGGTGTGGTGAAAGACGTTCAGTTGGGTGTGCCCGTGAGCATCAATATCGACAATGGTATTGCTGCAATGGCATTGGCAATGCTGAATGGTGTCAGCGAAGAGGAGTTGCGTGAAGGAATGAAGAGTTTCCGTGGCGTTGACCGTCGTTTTGACTTCAAGGTGAAGACCGATAAGGTTGTCTTCCTCAGCGACTATGCACACCACCCGAACGAGATAGAGCAGAGTGTGAAATCGGTGAGAGAACTGTATCAAGATAAGAAGATTGCAGCTATCTTCCAGCCGCATCTCTATACACGTACTCGCGACTTCTACAAAGAATTTGCCTCAGCACTTTCGCTACTCGATACTGTTTATTTGTGCGACATTTATCCGGCTCGTGAACTTCCTATTCCTGGCGTGACGAGTCAACTTATCTATGATAATTTGCGTTCAGGAATAGAGAAGCACTTGATTCACAAGGAAGATATCCTTGATGTAGTGAAGGAAAAGAATTTTGATGTGTTGATGTCGTTAGGAGCAGGCGATATAGAGAACTATGTTCCTCAAATAGCGGAGGTTCTTGCTAAGATGGCATAAAATGTGAATCAAGAAGAAGCATGAAAACAAGTAAAGTCATAAAGGTTATACTGATGATGCTACTGGCTGTAGGGTTGGTAGTGTATGTGGTTTATGCTTCATTGTTCCTTTCGCAACCAGATGGAAAGGAAAAGTGCCAAGCCGTGGAACTGATTGTGAAGCAAGGGGCGGAATCTTCGCTCATGGATAAAGAAGAGGTGGAGACGATTCTGAAGAATGCACGTATTTATCCCACGGGCATGTTGATGAAAGATGTGAACACAAAGAAGATTGAAGAAACACTGCGGGAAAATGAGTTTATTGCGGAAGTGGAGTGCTACAAATCGGCTGATGGCAAGTTGTGTATCAGTGTGAAGCTGCGCATCCCTGTCATTTATGTGTCGCCCGATGAACAAGATGGCTATTTCGTTGATGCACAAGGAACTATTATCCCTAACCGTCATTGTGCGATGGATCTCGTGGTGGCATCGGGTAATATAGACACTCACTATGCGAGCACGAAATTGGCGGAGTTCGGATGCTTTTTGCAGAAGAATGAGTTTTGGAATCGCCAGATAGAGCAAATCTATGTGGTGAAGAACAAGAAAGGAGAACGTGTGGTGGAATTGATTCCTCGTGTGGGAAATCAAGTCGTGTATCTTGGCTCTTTAGACGATTTTCAGGGGAAGTTGCGTAGATTGCGCTTGTTCTACGACAAGGCGATAGATGCCGTGGGTTGGGAGAAGTATGCGAGGGTGAACCTTGAGTATGATAACCAAATTATTTGTACCAAGCGATGAAGGTTGCCAAGCGAGAGAGGGAGAGAAAAGTTAAACTATAAGAATATACTATAATATATGAACGTATCTGATAAAGAATTCATTGTGGCGATAGAACTGGGGTCGTCAAAGATTTCAGGTATCGCAGGTAAGAAAAGAAAGGATGGCACGATGCAGGTTCTTGCCTATGCAGAAAAGAATACTGCGGGGTGTGTGAAGCGTGGTGTCGTCTATAACATTGAGAAGGTCTATCAGAGTGTCAATTGGATTATCTCCAAATTGGAATCAACACTAAAAGCGAAAATCACTCGTGCTTATGTGGGCATCGGTGGTCAGTCAGTACGCTCTTATAAGTGTGTTGTTCGTCGCAACATGCTCACGCAAAGCTACATCACAAACGATGCGATTGACTCCATCCGTCAGGAGAGTTATGAAATCCCCTTCAACGACTATACGGTTCTGGAGAATTATCCTCAGGAGTTTTTGGTTGATTCCAATGTGATTGCCGACCCTGTCGGAGTCATGGGAACGAACGTTGAAGGCGAGTTTCTGGATATCATAGCGAAGACAAAACTCCGTACAAACATCGAAACCGTATTTGACAATGTGGGTATTGATATAGCCGAAGAGTTGGTTTCGCCACTTCAGTTGGCGAACGGCGTGTTGACGGATGCCGAGAAGCGTTCAGGTTGTGCGCTCGTTGATTTGGGTGCCGACACGACAACGCTTGTGGTGTATAAGAATAACATCGTCCGTTATCTTGTAACTATACCTTTAGGCAGTCATAACATCAACAAAGATTTGGCAACACTTCCTGTTGATGAAGCAGAAACAGAAGATTTGAAACTGAAGTATGGCGATGCTTGTCAGGATTTGGACGTTACGGACGAGAATGAACCTTGGTCCTACACGACTTCAGACGGGCTTCAAATAGAGGTGGCTACTATCAAGAACGTGATAGAGGCACGCATGAGCGAGATTATCGCCAACGTCAGCAGCCAAATCGTCAATTCCGACTATAGTGACAAACTGCTTGCAGGTCTGATTCTTACGGGTGGCGGCAGTAACATGAAGAATGTGGTGAAGGCGTTTGTCAAGAGCACTAAGATTGATAAAGTTCGTATTGCTCATAAGGTGAACTCTCAGGTTGTCAAGACCTCGAATGCAGGTAGCATTAACATTGAAAATGCTCGTTCGACCACCATTCTCTCCTTGTTGTTGGCAGGGTCTGTTCCTTGTGGTGGTGCAGTTCTCAAGCGCGAACCAGATATGTTTGACCAGCAGGCGAAAGAAGATGAGCGTCTGCTCCGTCAGAGAGAGGCTGAGGCCGCAGCTGCTGCTGAAGCGCAGGATGCCGTTACCTTTGATAATGTTAAGGCAGGCATTCGTGCGGCTTACGAGAAAGTTCAGAAGCAGATGACGGAATTGGAAGAACATGGTCGCGACAAGAAGGTGCGCCGCAAAGCCCAAGAACTTGCGCTGTCTGTCTTGGACGAGGCTGTCGGTGAGAAGTATGCACAGGCAGCACAGGCTTTGGGAGGTAAGGACAAGTTTAAGCAGAGCCTCAAAGAAGGTGCTGATTTAGCTGAAATCTTACAGAAGTCAGTAGAGGAATTGACTCAGAAAGTGAATAAAGCGAACAAAGAGAACAGTGTTTTTGGGCGTCTTACGAGCCTCATAACAGAGATAGTTAGCGAAGATAATAACTAAGTAACATCAGATTGAATATGGCAGAAAACGAAGATATCGGTGTTTTCAACTTTGAAAAAGGCACCCCGAGCATCATTAAGGTGATTGGCGTTGGCGGTGGTGGTAGTAATGCTGTGAACCACATGTATAATGAGGGTATTCACGATGTTACATTCGTTGTTTGTAACACAGACAACAAGGCTCTGCAGGACTCGCCAGTACCAGAGAAAATCCAGTTGGGCAGTGAAGGGTTAGGTGCAGGTAACCGTCCTGGGCGTGCCCGTCAGGCAACAGAGGAATCTATTGAAGAAATCAAGGCCATGCTTTCCGATGGAACCAAGATGGCTTTCATCACGGCTGGTATGGGTGGCGGAACTGGCACTGGTGCTGCTCCGCTGATAGCCAAGACTGCGAAAGATATGGGCATTCTCACGGTGGGGATTGTCACGATACCTTTCCGTTGGGAGGGCAATAAGAAGATTGACCAGGCGTTGGATGGCGTGGAGGAGATGAGCAAGAATGTGGATGCCTTGTTGGTCATCAACAACGAGCGTCTGCGTGAGATTTACCAAGACTTCACGGTCATTAAGGCGTTCGCCAAGGCAGACGACACGCTGTGCAATGCGGCTCGTTCCATCGCTGAGATTATCACCATGCACGGCATCATCAACCTTGACTTCAACGATGTCAGCACCGTCTTGAAGGATGGCGGTGTCGCCATCATGAGCACGGGTTATGGCTCTGGCGAAAACCGTGTGACGAAAGGTATCGAGGATGCGCTGAACTCACCATTGCTCAACAACAACGACATCTACCGCGCCACCAAGATTCTTTTGCGCATCTCTGTCCCAGACGAGTCAGGAGAAGGCAACAGTGCCTTGATGATGGACGAGATGAACGAGGTACACGAGTTCATGGACAAAATCATGCGCACCGATGTAGAGACCAAGTGGGGGCTTTCCATCGACCCGACACTCAGCGATCAGGTGAAGATTACGATTCTCGCCACAGGCTTTGGTGTGGAGGACATCGACTCCGACGAAATGGGCAATCGCTTGTTGGCTCGCGACAAGGAGCAGCAGCAACTCGATGCCGAGAAGGCCGAGGATGAAGCCATCAAGGCACTTCGTCGTGCGGCGATATATGGTGGAGACAAGAAGCACGGCTCCATCCGTCGTCCTATTTACAGCTACATCTTCAAGGAAGAAGACCTTGACAACGAGGACCTCATTAGCATGGTGGAGACCTCGCCTACTTATAAACGCTCGAAAGAAGCTCTTCGTCAGCTCAACGAATATGGTTCTACTCGTAATCCTGCGGAAACAGGTACGACCATCGTGTTCTGATGAACGTTCAACGTATTGTCAATAACGAATTGCCCCTGAAAAGTTAGATACAAGACTTTTTTGGGGCTTTTTATGAAGTGCCGTTATCCTCACGACACAGATAAAGGGTGAAGCCATCATGAACTTCACCCTTTATTTGTATATTGATGCCGTGTTGGTACGCTTACTCGAAGTAGTACAGGAACGTGGCGAGACCTTCAAGTGCCTGCTTCTTTTGGTTCTCAATCTCCAGTTTGAACTTGATTTGTGCTTTGCAGATTCCGCGGATGTTGTTGATTTCGTGCAGCGATGCAGTCAGGCGGACACGCTGACCAGCCAACACTGGCTGACCGAACTTCATTTGGTCCATGCCGTAGTTCACAAGCATCTTCACATTGTTCACTTGAATCAGTTCCTGCCAAAGGTGGGGTAGGAGGGAGAGTGTGAGATAGCCATGCGCAATGGTCGATTTGTAGGGGCTTTCCACCTTGGCACGCTCGGGATTCACATGAATCCACTGGTGGTCGATGGTGGCATCTGCAAAGAGGTTGATGCGTTCCTGCGAGATTTCAAGCCATTCGCTTGTGCCAATTACTTCGCCCAAGTGCGAAGCGAACTCGTCGTATGAATTGACTATAAGTTTTCCCATATCTGTCTTTTAGGTTTGATTGCATTGCAAAGATACAGAAAATATTATGAACGAAGAATCTATTTCCACTGATTTGTAACCTTTCGGACAAAAAACGTGGGCTGCTGCCTGCATTTGGAACAAAAAATAAGGAGGAAACTGCATCCAATTCCCTCCTTGAACCCTTCTTTGTGCCGAGACGTTTCGTCCGAAACCTTGCCAAAGATTAAGCCTCGTTCTTTTTGCCTGAAAGCTTTTCCTTGATGCGAGCCTTCTTACCAGTGAGCTTGCGCAGATAGTAGAGCTTAGCACGACGCACCTTACCGACCTTGTTCAACTCGATAGCGTCAATGTTGGGCGAGTTAAGGGGGAAGATACGCTCCACGCCTACGGTGCCAGACATCTTGCGAACGGTGAAACGCTTCTTGTTCTGGTGACCTGCAATCTTGATGACTACACCACGGTAGAGCTGGATACGCTCCTTAGTACCCTCGACAATCTTGTAGGCTACTGTAACAGTGTCACCTGCCTTGAACTGAGGGAACTGCTTGGGCTCAGAGGTCTGCATAGCCTCTTCAGCCACTTTAATCAAATCTACTGCCATTTTTGCGTTGATTTTAATAATTAAAGAGTTGCAGCGAAGCATTCTCCTTTTCAGAATATTGTGACCTTTTTGTCCCAACTCCCTTGGGCTCTCTCCCTATCGGACAGCGGCTCCGCCAAAAAACGGTTGCAAAGGTACGAAAATTTGTGGACACCACCAAATGAATCGGCATCTTTCCCCGAAAATGTCCATTAGACCAAACCTTTTTAGTGGATAAATACGTATTGATTTAATTCCGCCAACGGGTTATTATCTACAATCTATTACTCCAAATGTCGGATGAATCAGTTTTTCT
>CAMWJL010000008.1 GCA_947174565.1 uncultured Prevotellaceae bacterium
ATTTGCCAGCATCGCTGTTCGAGATGGCTTGGACGGCAAATCGTTCATAAGTTATTAATAATTGTTCATTAGTTTGGAATCATCATTCATAACTTGTGAATAATTGTTCGTAAGTTATGAATAAGTAAAAGATTCTTGTGCGGTTTACGGAGAAAAGCCGTAACTTTGTGGCAAATTCAATGGCAAAATGGCACTGATTTTCGACATCAAACGGTTTGCCATCAACGACGGACCTGGCATCAGGACAACCATCTTCATGAAGGGTTGTCCGTTGCGGTGTGTGTGGTGTCACAACCCCGAAGGGCTGGAGGAGAAGCCCGTGAAGATGTACACAAAGAAGAAGTGCATCGGATGTCAAAGCTGTGTGGAGGCGTGTCCCGAGAAGAACCTTGTGCTCACCCCCGATGGCATCAAAGACTTGGGACATTGCGTCGCTTGCGGCAAATGTACCGACGAATGCCCTACCCTCGCCTTGGAGATGGCTGGTAAGGAGTGGACAATGGATGCGCTGATGCAGGTGGTGGAGAAAGAGCGGCTGGTGATGGAGGAAAGCGGTGGAGGCGTGACCCTGTGTGGAGGAGAGCCGCTGATGCACACGGATTATCTGTGTGAGGTGCTGGACGAATTGGGCAGGAGAGGCATACACAGAACGGTCGATACGACCCTGCTTGCATCGCCCGAGCATGTGCGGAGAGTGGCTGAAAGGTGCGAGCTGTTTTTGGTCGATTTGAAGCTGATGGACAGCGAGAAACACAGGTTCTACACCCGTGTGGGGAATGAACAGATACTCGCCAACATCCGTATGCTGAGCGAGATGGGCAAGAGGTTTTGGATTCGCATTCCACTGATTGTGGGAGTGAATGCCGACGACAAGAACCTGAACGCCTCGGCAGCATTCTTGGCTTCGCTGCCCACAAAGCCCGAAGTGGTGAACCTGCTGGTGTATCACGATGTGGGCATCGGCAAGCATGCACGACTGGGGACGGCATACAACCCAAAGGCTCTTCCGATGGAAGCCCCATCGGAGGAGGTGCAGCAGCACGCACTGGACATCATGAGAAGGCATGGATTGAACACAAAAACAGGAGGATAAGACAGATGCGAATGACGATTAAGATTGGCAGCAACGTGCTGACAAGAGCGGACGGGTCGCTGGACGTGACCCGCATGTCGGCGTTGGTTGACCAAATCGCATGCCTGCGCAACGAGGGACACGAAATCATCCTTGTCTCATCAGGAGCCGTGGCAAGCGGACGCAGCGAACTGAAACACATACAGCACGACCTCGATTCGGTCGATCAGCGACAGCTCTTCTCGGCGGTGGGTCAGGCAAAGCTGATAAACCGATACTTTGAGCTGTTCAGAGAATACGGCATTCCCGTGGGGCAAGTGCTGACCACGAAGGAAAACTTTTCCGACTCCGAACACCGCAAGAACCAAGAGAACTGTATGCGTGTGATGCTGGAAAACGGGGTGCTGCCCATCGTGAACGAGAACGACACGGTGTCGGTGACGGAGCTGATGTTCACCGACAACGATGAGCTGTCAGGCCTCATGGCGCAGATGACGCAATCGCAGATGCTCATCATCCTGAGCAACATCGACGGCATTTATACGGGCGACCCAGCCGACCCCGAGTCGCGCCTTGTCAGCATCGTGAAGCCTGGCAAGCGGCTGGACGACTATATCCAGACAAAGAGGTCGTCGGCAGGACGCGGCGGCATGCAGAGCAAGTCGAGCGTGGCGACACAGACAGCCGCCGCTGGCATCAGCGTCATCATTGCCAACGGCAAGCGCAACGATGTGTTGCTCAAGCTGATGCACGACCGAGATAACACACCTTGCACTGAGTTCCTATGTTAGAAGAGATTTTTCAAGCGTCGAAGGATGCGAGCATCGAACTTGCCCTTCTCGACAACGATACCATCAACCAAGTGCTGATGGCAGTGGCTGACAAGGCTATAGAAAAGACCGATACGATTCTGACCGCCAATGCCAAAGACCTTGCCCGAATGGACAAGGAGAACCCCATGTACGACCGCCTGAAACTGACCAAGGAACGCATTGAGGGCATTGCCGGCGATACACGCAATGTGGCCACCCTTCCCTCGCCTCTCGGCAAGGTGCTGAAACACTCGGTGTTGCCCAACGGACTCGACCTAAAGCGTGTGAGTGTACCCTTCGGAGTCATCGGCATCGTGTATGAGGCACGTCCGAACGTGACCTTCGACGTGTTCTCGCTCTGCCTCAAAGCTGGCAGTGCCTGCATTCTGAAAGGTGGCAAGGATGCTGATGACAGCAATCGTGCCATCGTCAGCATCATCAAGTCGGTGTTGAACGACTTCCAAATCAACGAGAACACTATCACCCTACTGCCAGCCACCCACGAAGCAACGGGCGCCTTGCTGCATGCCAACGGATATGTTGACCTTGTGATTCCCCGTGGCAGCAAGAGGCTCATCGACTTTGTGCGGCAAGAGGCTTCTGTACCCGTCATTGAGACAGGTGCAGGTGTATGTCACGCTTACTTCGACAAGGACGGTGACACGGAGAAAGGGGCGCGCATTATCAACAACGCCAAGACCCGTCGTGTAAGTGTGTGCAACGCCCTCGACTGTACCCTGATTCATGCAGACCGCCTGACTGACCTCCCTGCTATCTGTAAACCGCTGAAAGCTAACAACGTACTGATTTACGCCGACGAACCAGCCCTCGCTGTCCTCAACGGCAACTATCCCGCAGAACTCCTCAAGCCTTCCACCGAAGAAAGCTACGGAACAGAGTTTCAGGCTTATACTATGGCTATCAAGACCGTTGCATCAGCCGAAGAAGCCATCCGCCACATCCGCCGCTTCGGGTCAGGACACTCGGAGTGCATCATCACAGAGAACCGCGCCATAGCCCACCAGTTCATGACCCAAGTGGATGCCGCTTGTGTCTATCACAACGCACCCACCTCATTCACCGATGGCGCGCAGTTCGGTCTCGGTGCCGAGATTGGCATTTCCACCCAAAAACTCCATGCGCGTGGTCCTATGGCATTGGAAGAAATCTGCACATACAAATGGCTGATTGAAGGGGACGGACAAATAAGGGCTCAGTAGAAAATTATCCCACTAATTTTCTACTGAGCCCTATAAGACCTAAATAAAGACAACTTTACTCTACCTCCTCAAACTCCACATATGTACCCTCGTTTTGCCCAAACATCTTTCCTGATGCTTGGGCTTTCTTTTTGCCTGACGGATTCTCTTGATAATATGTACGCGAAGAATGCCCCGAAGATGACGATTTGGCAGAACTGCGTTGAGAGTCTTGCCCCTTTCCACCAGAGAACACACGGAACAAAGCACACAAGTTGCGAAGACCTCCCACCAAACGACCTATCAGCACAAAGCCCAATGCGACAAGCCCTAAAATGATGAAAAGGACAAGAAACAGAATAGGTAAGATGAATGACATATAAATGTTCTGTCGTTAGCTGAAAGGAGTACGTTCCCCTCTCAACCTCTATCTTCGGGCAAAACAAATGCCACGATTGACATACAGACATAAAGTCCGATGCAACAAGCCACACCACGGAACAAGCCCATCCAAACACCAAGTGCAGGACACACACTGCCCATCACTGCCCCACCTGCCAAAATCAGTAGCGAGAGACCCAAGAACAGGAACTTAATCTTGTCATGCTTCCACGAAAGGCTCTTGAAGGCGAACATCGGAATTTCACACACCAACAGCCAGCAGAACAGCAACATAAACAAGAACAAGAACATCGCATTGAAACGAGAACCTGTCAACCACGCTTCACTACTCGTCAGCAATGCCCCCCAGAAAATCGCATTAGCAGGCGTAGGCATCCCAATGAATCCCGTATGCTGACGTTCATCGATATTAAACTTCGCCAAACGCAAAGCGGAGAAAGCAGCCATAAGGAAAGCCGTGAAAGGCATCACACGAAAAAAGAACTCCGTACCCATCCATACGGGATAAGCCACATGGTTGAACAACGTGAAGAGCATCGCTGAAGGAGCCACACCGAAGGTGACACAATCAGCCAGCGAGTCAAGCTCAACACCCAACCTACCGCTTATGCCAAGAGCACGAGCCGCCATGCCATCGAAGAAATCGAAGAAAGCCCCCAGCAAGATAAACAAGAAAGCAAGTTGATAGCCGTGGTAGAAAGCCGCATAGGTTGCAATACATCCACAAATCAGATTGCAACAAGTAATGATATTTGGTATATGCTTTTTCATCTAATAAATAATGTTCTGTATGACATTCATGTTACACATTCTCGCTCCACCTACCCCTCCGTCATCAAACAACAGACTTCGGCAGAGAACTCTTTTTTACTGCAAACGAGCAATCAGCGTCTCATCGCCCACAGTCGCCTGTCCCATCTTCACCAGCACCTCAGTACCCAGCGGCAGATATACATCCACACGGCTGCCAAACTTGATGAAACCCATGTGGTCATCGATGAAACACTCCTCACCCTCCTTCGCATAAGTGACAATACGACGCGCCATTGCACCCGCAATCTGACGAGCCATTACCTCCACACCATGCGGTGTCCGAATCACCACCATCGAACGCTCGTTCTCCGTGCTCGCTTTCGGAAGATACGCCTTCAGGTAATTGCCATCCTGATGCGCCACCTTCACCACCGTGCCCTCACAAGGAATCCAATTGGCATGCACATTCGTCAAACTCATGAAGATAGACACCATCAAGCGTCGGTCGTGGAAATACTCCGTCTCTTCCACCTCCTCAATCACCACCACATGACCATCCGCAGGTGCCACCACCGACTTGTTAGTAGGTCCATTGAACATACGAATCGGACAACGGAAGAAGTTCAGCAAGATGCCATATACCACCAACACAATAGCAATGACAATATAAGAGCCCCAATAAAGCGTGCTCTTCGACATCCAAGCCAAACTGATGATAACAGCAGCCAATATCCCCGCGTACAGCAACGTGTACTTCCCCTCATGATGCAGGCGAATCTTGTTTCTGCGCTTATTATGTATCGAAGTATTCTCTTTTGACATAACCGTCTTCTTTTATGCCTAAACCACGGCAAGAGTGAATGCAAAGTTACACATAATCCCCGAACAGACAAACAAAAACAAGACTTTTCCTCATTTTTCCCTCAAAACTTTTTGGCGAATCAAAAATAAAGCCATAACTTTGCAGCCGCATTCAGCAAGGGAGGACAACCCTTCCACGAAGGTCGCCACATCCTTGCCGAACGCTTCAATGAGGATTGTGCTATGGTGTAATGGTAACACTACAGGTTTTGGTTCTGTCATTCCAGGTTCGAATCCTGGTAGCACAACTCACCGACAAGTACGGAGCGACACATATACGCTTACCGTGTATGGTATTCCTCCTTCGGACTTGTAGCTCAGTTGGTTAGAGCAACAGACTCATAATCTGGAGGTCCTTGGTTCAAGCCCAAGCTGGTCCACTAAGAAAATAAGCCCCTGCATTTTTGTAGGGGCTTTTTCTTTTTGAGACCCATTGAAATCAAGTCCTAATGGACATTGAGTAATAAGTCCCTTATCTTATAATGCGCAGCCTCATATAAGTAACAAAACGTATAGTCAGGATGCGTTAATCGAAGTAATTCCATATCTATGGGTATATTATATACCGCCGTGCGACGCACACGATGAGTGCCGCATAGTATGGGCATCTGTAGCTGCGTGCCAGACATACGGACTATTGTGGACAATAGGTGCATAGGGCGAACTATGCACAGAGGTGGTTCGATTCCACCCGTGTGTCCTATTATTATTAACAAAAAAACATCATCATCATGAGAACTATGGAATTAAAGGCTATTGCCGCTATCAACGCCAGCTTGGCGAACGCAGTTGAAAACCTGTCAAAGGGTGAAAAGTACCTGAAAACTATCGATGGTGCATTGGGCATCATCACGAAGTATTGGAACAAAGGGTATGGTGTATCCGTTAAGTCGTTGCCTATCAATGCGACACGCCCAAAAGAATTGTCAGCGTATGTACGCTGCATCATGAAAGGGGATGGTTTGCACCCCTCTTTGCTCACAACTGACAAAGAGGGCAACACCGTTGTGGGCGTGTGGTCGTCAAAGACTCTTGAGGATAAGAGTGTAGCAGCGGTTAAGGATGCAAAGGGCCGTGACACCTATCCCTATGTGCTGGACGAAAAGGGAAAGCCCGTCAAAGTGGATGCTATCAAGCCTATCAACTTGAACAATGTGACACCCAGGACTATCTTTGAACTCATTATACAGAATGAGGCCTTAAAGGATGGTGCTGTGCCATTCACGGAAGAGTCTTATCATGCCAGTGCCGACCGTGGTGCTATTATGCCAGCACCTCAAGGTCTTGGCAAAGCCACGCCAAAATCAAAGGGGAAGAAAGCCTCTAAAGCAGCGTAATCTATTGTATAACAACATAAACAATGTACTATCATGAAGACGTATAAAGAAGTTTCATCAGACAAAGGGTGTCCTATGCGCTGCTATGCGCGTGACAACAAAGCGACGTACATCATCACAAGTGCCTATGGGCATGACCTCGTGAACGCGTACAAAGAAAAGTATTCAAAGCAGCCGTCGGCAAAGTGGTATAACAGGCACTTTGCCTTTAATGAAGCGAATGTGTAACCATATAATATATAAGAACTATGACACGAAAGCAAGCAAGATACCTCGCTGATGGCTTTGTGGTTATCAGCGTCATTATCGGAATCATCGGGATGATTCTCGGTATCATCATTAACTCAAAGATAGGCTTTGTCCTGTCGGCGTTTGGTGGGTGTGCCTTGGTGCCATCTATCATTGTAGGGCTATTCTATGACGAGCCATTGTATCCTGACGACAAATAAAAACAATGCCTCGGATATTCCGAGGCAAGGCGGGCGGCCTGAACCGCCCAAGAACCATTTTTCTATGGAAATACAATTTTCTATTAGAGTCGGCAAATTGAAATTGACTGTCACATTGGCATTCTAATTTCTTCTGTCGAGGGGCGGATGGTAGCCGCCATTCGCCCCAAATGGTTTTCCACGCTGCAAAGGTATGGAAAATAGTTCACTCTATCATAGGGAATTGTATGTTTAACAGCATAAAAAACCGAAAAAATGAAACAATCTATTTATCTTACCATTCTGACAGTGCTGTCATTCCCACTGTTATGTATAGCACTGTTGCTTGTCTTCTCCAGCTGCGACGGCATGCGTGTGCCTGTCTCCATCCTGCAAACGTCCATGGCGGCATTCCTCTTCTATATGTGTTTCTGGGGATGCTACCTCATCATCAAGAAGACTCAAAAACGTATCAACTATGGCAACTAAAAGCGTATCTGAACCCGTCAAGGCGGCAATAGAAATCATGGCCGCCATCTGTGCCACCGCTGGCTTTGGCGTCATCATGGCTGTCATCGTCGGCTAACTATCATTTATCATCATCATCAAAAAACAAAGAACTTATGATATTGTTGATAACAATTCATTTTTTGAGAGTTCTATAGTCTTTAGGAAGCACTCCAAACATCTTCTTGAAACTCTTGGTGAAATAACTTGGTGAAGAAAAGCCCGTCTGCTCAGCAACATGAGATGCACTTAAGGTTGTAGTACGCAGAAGGTTGGCGGCATGCTTGAGACGAATGGTAGTGATGAATTCGCTCGGAGATTGTCCTGTGATACCATGAATTTTACGGTAGAGAGTCATGCGGCTGGCGCACATATCACTGCTGAACAAATCTACATTATAGTGCTTGTCAGAAAGATGTTCCTCTACAATCTTCTGCGCCCGCTTAATCAGTTCCTCGTCAACAGGTGAGTAAGTCAGTTTGGCAATTTCATGACTTTCCTCATGCTGGAACTGTTGTTTGGCAACAGCACGTTGACTCTGCAGATACTGGATGCGGTTTAGCAGGACAGCTGGACTGAAAGGTTTGGTAAGATAGTAATCTGCTCCCATCTTATAGCCTTCGAGCCGTGTCTCATCACTATGTTTCGCCGTAAGAAGGATAATTGGTGTATTACTCGTATGCTCTGCACTCTTGACATGTCGGCACAAATCAAAACCGTCCATCACGGGCATCATCACATCGCTGATAATCAAATCTATATTATTTCCTGTAGATAGTCGCTGCCAGGCCTCCTCCCCATTGCTTGCCTCCTCTATGGCATAGCCCTCTTCACGTAACTGCTCCGCAATTAGTGCACGTAGCTCCATATTATCCTCAACCAGCAAAATGCAGTTCTTGAATTGCACAGTACCAATGTCTGCACTACTGCCTGAAGTATCCTTTGTTAGGACTGACACCACTTCATGCGTTGTGGACGAAGCTATAGAAGCACTACAATTCAAAGGTATTACAAACCAAAAATCAGAACCTACTCCCTGATGACTTTCTACACCCACCTCACCCCCGTGAAGACGTATCAGTTCACGCACCATGTACAACCCTATCCCGCTTCCACCCTGAGAGGTGGCATTGGATGACTGGAAATAGCAATCGAAGATATGGGGCAAATCTTTAACGGCTATACCCATGCCATCGTCTATAATATGTACAGTAAGCAGGTCACAATCTTCGTCATTCAACTTCAACACCACGTTGATGTGCCCTCTTTCATGAGTAAACTTCATCGCATTACCAAGCAGATTCCAAACAACGTGATGCATCTTTTCATGATCGAAGATGGCATACACAGGCTTGTCAGGACGCTCATAGTTCAGCAGAATACCCTTGCGTTGTGCCAAAGGCAGGAAAGCGTTCACAGCCGCCAGAACGAAGCCGTTCATATCACCATTACGTAGTGACAGCCTTTGCTCCTCAACCTCCATACGACGGAAATCAAGAAGTTGATTGACAAGATGCTGCAATTCCAATGTATTACGATGTATGGTCTCCAGCCGCAACCGATCAAGTTCAGGCAACGAGTTCCCAGATGCCAACATCTGCTCCACAGGCACCAATATGAGAGTGAGAGGAGTACGAAGTTCATGACTGACATTGGTAAAAAAACGAAACTTCATTTCAGTGAGTTGTTCTTCCATCTGTTCCATGCGCTTGCGACGAACAGACCGTGAATACATCTTGAATATCAATAGAATTAGTACAAACAGACATAAACAATAGAACATGTAAGCCCACCACGCCTCCCACCAGGCTGGCAAACGATGCAAGGTAAAAACAACAGTCGGTTCACCCCAGATGCCCTGACCATTGGTCGCACGAACCTCTACGACATAATTTCCCTTGTCGAGAGATGTCAATACAATGGTATTAGCACCTACAGGCAACTCTATCCAATCTGCAACATGATTTCCGACTATGTCTTTTTTGACAAGCCGATAAGCAAACTGTATCTGAGAAGCTAAATGATGTTGCAGGGTGGTGAGTTGTAGTTCTACCACATTGGACATGCAGTCAATCTCCATTTCGTTCTTACCAAGGCATACGAAATGCTTTTTCCCATCCACAATGATGGTTGAAACCTTTGGCTTTTCATCGATTTTAGTCAATGTCTGAAAGTTGGCCGAGGCAATGGCACAGTAGCTCTCTTCTTCGCTCACACATACCGAATCGCCTGTAGTAGCGGAGAACAGACTGAAATGATCCATTTGTATCATGGGATGGTTGCACATCAGCATACGACACAGACCTGATTGCGAATCCCACTCTTTCACACTTTCCTGTGTAAGCACCCAGACATGCCCCTTACGGTCTTGTTGTACATCCAGTATTCTTTTACCTGACGTATCGCTAAGTTGCCGCACATACAGCGGGGCTTTGTCTTTACGATAATCATAAGAATATACACGACCCATACTGGTACCAATCCACAATGTGCCATCATCAAGTATTGTCAACGATGAACACGTTTCGTAATCATGCAGCAAAGGGATGCCCGTTTTTTCTCCCTGGCGTAACATGCACAGCCCCCTTTGCCTCCCTTGATAGAAGATATTTCCATCATGATCCCGCACAGCACGTATCACATCTGGTATTTTCCCACGCAACACCTCCAAAAGGGAATCGGTGTCCGTTGATGCCGTATAATGTACAAAATACTTTCGAATGCTATTCTCGCAGCGTGGCAACATAAACACCTGTCGCGAAGCCCCCGATACCCACAGATTACCATACACGTCTCGAGTGATATTGCGATAATAATATCGCCCCTTTGGAAGTTGCTGAGTGATGGGACATACCAGAAGATTATTGGTTTCATCAAACTGATAAGCAAACAGGCCAGCAACAGTTGATACCCACAAAATGCCAGCCTCTTTATCTAATTCAACATCAAGAACTTTCTCTGCTCCTTGAACACCCGTGTCAAGAGTGGCCTGTTGTACCTCACAGAACGCATTGCAACCCACCATATCGGGAATGTACTTAACAATGCCTTTACCCCATGTACCTATCCAATAGCAGCCATGAGCAACATCTTCAACCATACATTGCGGATTGAAATCCTTATGCCACACATAAGGGACAAAGTCCCCCTTGTGTATGTCGTAGTGCCATATTCCTCCTTCGCTCTGCGTGAGCCACAACCCATGTTGGCTATCCTCCAAAAAAGAAGTGACGAATTTCTGTCCGCAACTTCGCTTCGTTAAGTCAATCTTTTTTAGCAAATGTTCGTCGGCATCAAAATGAAACAACGTAGTGCCCGTCGATACCCATACCGTACCATCGCTGAGGGCATAGAGCGCCTCAATCGCATGTCGTCCCAATGTGTTCTCCAAAGCTATGCCATGAATACTATAATCACGTTTGTCCAATACATACCCCCCCTGTGAAGTTCCGAACCAAATATGTCCTTTGCCATCTTCAACAATATCGAGCACATAGTTTGAACGCATTAACCGAGGAGTGTCTTCATTCGAACAGAAGACATCTGCTTGATAACCGTTGTCACGATAAAGTCCCCCCTCTGTACTATACCACATGTACCCTTCGCTATCGCGAAAGAACACATACACATTACCCCAAGGGATATTCTTAATACAAGAAATATCATATACGGCAAGATTACCGTCCGCCTTCATATTGGGACTTAAAAGACAAGATAGTATTGTCAGCAGTACCAATCGTCCTCGTATGCAGAAGTAAGACATTTGATGCGGTCGAGAGATTATGTGATTATTTCAGTTGCAATATCGTTTCCTCGTAAGGTTTCAGTGCTGGTACACTTATTGTCACCTCTTTACCCTTCGTATTCTTCACCTTGATGGTTTGTGGTTCGCTGGTAGTGAGACCAAAGTTCTCCACATCCACCCACTGTGTACCTTCCTTGGTATAGACCGCACTGGCCGAGACGACAGCGGGCTGATAGTTAATGTAGGGCAACCTGGCATAGCCCCACAGCAATTTGCCCGACTTCGTACGACCAATCATCTTCGGAGCCCACTCATCTTCATCTATACCACAACCCTTGCCATTGAAGATTACAATCAGGTCATTACCCTCCTGACGAGTCTTAACCGCTTTGACACCACGACCAAAATTTACCTCCTTGTAACTACCAAATATGAGACTCGACACGTCCACTTCCTTCGCTGGGTCGAAGTCCTGCTCACCACGAATGCGTAGTTCTATTTTTTTTGTTTTAGCGTTGATTGGCTTGAGGTTCAGCACCTCTAACAACAGTCCTTTGTTCATCTTGATACAAATATTCTTGCTGCTGTGCGTATCATTGGGTTTATCCTCATTTTTCAACGTGTCAATTACAGCGAAATTCATCTGGATGACACGCCCCTCCTCATCCTGATAGACCTTAGCTCGTTCGTACTTGAACCAAGACTCGGGCGTTCCGTCCTCGTGACACGAGAAGGCGTAGGTGTAAGCCTCACCAGGTTCGACAATCCAATGCAAACCATCCAGCGAACGTTCATACCAAGCGATGCGCCCCAACCAGTCATTGACAATAAGATGATACTGCAAAGAGTCGCGCCATACAACAGGATCTTCAAAACGTCCCTCCACATTGGGATAGATACGCTCAGAAGTAATCTGTCGCCAAGGTTGCAGACCATCACGGCTAATCCACACACCACCACCACGACACACCATCAAGCGTGAACCATCAGACCTGCGGCAGAAAGTAAGATTGCTCAGTCCCTCAATGACACGATGACCACGAGCATCAAACTCAAATTTACCAAACATCCAAGGACCTTCGGGCTTGTTGGCAATGTAATAGCCATCGATGGTGTAAACCACAATGCGTCCATCCTCTAAAACGTAAGCCTCAGGGTTATGCCCCTTACCGATGCTATTCTGTACCTTGTAAGGTCCGCCCATGTTTAGGCTGGTAGCATGAAACACCGTACTATTACTCCAGAACATGTGCCCTTTGGGACTATTCTCAGGCCAGCCACACACATAAAGGTGGTACAGCCCATCTTTGCCTTTTAGGATATTGCCACCCCAAAAACTCACACTATCCAATTCTATGCCGTTGTCCACATAGCGGTTACGCACAGCCTCTGTACCCCAATTAGCATGTGCCACCCGACTGGAGGCCATAGCCCCAAAACGATCCATGTGTCGTCCGCCCAGTACCAGCTTGTCCCATTCCGCAGGGCGCTGTCGTTCCTCTACTTGAGCAGTAGCCATAGTGGAAATCATCGCACCAAGTGCGAATAGTAAAATGTAACTTTTCATTGATTTGTTGATTTTTTATTTTTGCAAAACTAACAATAATTTACTTTCGTAGCAGTACTTTCTTGCCATTTTTAATCAAAAGACAAGTCATACCATCCTCTTTTGCTTATCTACTACTCAAAACGTAGGTTAAAAACAACGTAACTTGGAGCATTGAGCAAATCCCCATGCTCAAAAAGTAATATCTGTTTTCACCATAGTGTCCGCTTTTATAAACTTTGCCTAATTATATGGCATGGTATTCATTATACATAGTTACCATTATAAAATCAAGTAAACTACTAATTACTTTGTTATGGGAATATTACCGACAAAGTTTATTTAGGTAATAATGCGTATAATTACCTAAATTTATTATGACTTGATTTTTTCGATACAAAATTACAAATAAGTGGCGTACACAGCACGACATCTTGGTATCAAAGAATGGCAACCTTGTAACAAACATAATCTGGACAGGGGAATAAATGAATTGAAGCCACAAAGGAACGCTTTAATCTTTACGTTGTAGCTTCCCTTAACCCATCAACTTCTTATTTTTCACAGACAATAAAAAAGCGGTAGTGGTATGGCTTTCGACCATCAACAGTGTACTGAGGCAAAGTGCGCGCACCCCAGGAATCAACTCCCCCCACTCCATGCAAGTTAAGGTCGATGTTGAGCGTGACGAACTGACCACGATTCATTTCCCATGGATGTGCAGCCTCGAGTTCCTCCTCGGCATAGTCCCAAGCACGGATGCAGAGAGGTTGCGCACCGCGTATAGTGAGACGATGTTGGGCATCAGCCGTCGAAATACTGAAATTCCGCACGTCGCAACGGTTACCGTTGTCCTGAGGCTTGATATATTCCACTTCATACTCGCTCAACGGCATGCTGTACTGCCCCAAATGCTGCGAAAGCTTGCGGTCTGGATAGTTCTCCAACGGACCGCGACCGTACCACTCCACTTGAGTAAACTTCGCTGGAAGCCTCATCTGCATACCAAACTTCGGCATCGTCTTTCGCACCTCTGCCAACGATTTGTCATCGCCTTCCTTATAGGGCTTGTAGTCAGCATCTACCATTATCGTTCCGTTGGGATGGATGCTGTACGCAAGCGTGTAATCAGCCCCAACGGGCAGCGTGAAGGTTGCCTCCACTCGGGTCACACCCTCCTCGGACGACACCTTCATGGATTGGAGCTGACGCTCCTTGGCCGCTGTACGCCATGCCTTCAAACGGGTGGCAAACTTTGCCGCATGCTGATTGTCGTTCTCTGGCTTCCAGAAGTAAGGTTCGAGAGGAGCTGCCAACAAGTCCTGACCACCCACCGTAATCTGAGCAATAACCCCACATCGGTCTATCACGACCTCGCCCTGCCGAGTCTTGACAATGATTCCATCATCCGTCTGCTTCACCCTCGTTCCTTTCATCTTGCGGTATTGCACGGAATGACTCGCCTGCATGTCGTCCAACGTCTGCGGAAAGGCATAAGCACCCTCGACAAATTGCTCGTGTGCCACCACGAACCCCCGTTTGGCCCAAGGCGTATCCTGCTTGAGCATTGCTTTAACATTTATCAATCGCTCACCGCCAACTTCCACAGTGTCTGCAACATAGTCATAATCTTCCACCTGCACAGACGGATCCATGCTCTTTTTCTCAATACGACCACCCTTCATCTCGAAATGTATGGGCTGGTACACATACTGCGTTTCGTAGTAATGAGGGTGTGGAGTGCGGTCAGGTGCTACCATACCGTTAATGCAGAAGTTGCCACTGTTAGGCTGGTCACCAAAGTCACCGCCATAGAGCCAACGCACTGATGTGCTCTTGGTCGATACCTCATCCTTAATAGACTCCAGCCCTTGGTCCACCCAGTCCCATACGGCGGCTCCGCAGATGCTCGAGTCGGCATATATGATATCCCAGTAGTCCTTCAGATTGCCCATAGAGTTCCCCATGGCATGAGCATATTCGCGCATCATGAATGGACGGTCATTGATACGTTGAGCCGTACGCTTCATGACTTCTGGAGTAAGGTAGCTGTCGTCATAAATGTCGGATAGGCTACGGTCGCTATCGTAGTAGATGACGCGTGTCGTATCGACAGACAGGATGACCTGACGCATAGCTGCGGGATTCTTGCCTGCGCCAGCCTCGTTGCCCAACGACCAGATAAGCACGCACGGATGGTTCTTGTCTCGCTCCACCAGCGAGAGGGCACGATCCACATGAGCCAACTGCCAGGCAGGGTCGTCGCCAAGCGTGTGATTCCCGATGCCATAACCGTGGCTCTCATTGTTGGCTTCGTCCATCACAAACATTCCGTAGCGATCGCATAGTTCATAAAGGTAAGGGTCACTGGGATAAACGGCTACACGCAACAGGTTGATGTTGCATTGTTTCATCAAGGTGACATCCCTCTCATAGGTAGCGCGGTCACAGTATCGCCCCGTGCGCGGATGATGGTCGTGGCGGTTCACACCCTTCAACTTCATGTTCATGCCATTCACTTTCAGCACCTCACCCCTTATCTCCACCTTCTTGAATCCAACGTGGTTCTCAAAACGCTCATCACCAGCCATGAGTATGACTGGATAAAGATTGGGTGCATGGGGAGTCCACAGACGAACCTCGGGCAGATGTGTCCCAAGATTCACCACAACCGTGTCGCCCGCAGCAATCCGCTTCACCGTCTTCTGCAGTGTCCTGTCTGCGATTTGGATGCTTACAGGCACATTTCTGACCACTGTCTTTCCTTGGTTACAGACCTTGACCTTGGCATGGAAATCACCTTCACGCCAGTTACCTGATGGCTGGGCTTGAAGCTGGTAATCGGCTATGTGAACCAAGGGGCGTACCCACAACTGCACAGGACGGAAGATGCCTGAGAAACGCCACATATCGATGTCTTCCAGATAACTGCCGTCCGACCATCGGTAAACCTCAACTGCCAGTTTGTTGCGACCATTTATTATAAAAGGTGTAATATCAAACTCAGATGGAGACATGGAGTTTTGGCTATACCCGACCATCTCACCATTCACCCACACATAAAAAGCAGACTTCACTCCCCCGAAATGCAAGATATAAGAGGCTTCTTGCTTCTGCTGCACGTCAAAATAGGTAACATAAGAGCCTACAGGATTACGGTGGTCGAAGGCGTAGAATGTAGAGTCAGGAACTCCTGTCACATAAGGGGCATCCTTCTTGAACGGGTAGCTCACATTCGTATAGATTGGCTTGCCATAGCCCTGTGTCTGCCAGTTGCCTGGTACCGTTATCTTGCTCCATGATGACACGTCATACGAACTCTTGAAGAAGTCAACAGGACGTGCATCAGGGTCTTTCGCCCAATGAAAATACCATTGCCCGTCAAGCGACACGATTTCTTTGCATTCATCTTCCTTGGAGGGGAGCTGCAACGTACAATGGTACGGAAGTTTATTGACAGCAACGATGCCTGGATCCTCCCAGTCATGATGTTTCAGCACTTGACCATAAAACCCGATAGTCCCCATAAAGAGGCACAACATTAGCATAATTTTCTTCATTTCTCTCGCTTTTTATTTTTCTGCAAAATTATGAAGAAATGTCCCCTCAATGACAAATAGTCGGTATCAAAAAATGGTAACTTCGTAACAAACAGTTCCTCCACCTAAACGAGACGAGATTCCACAAGGGAAAGAGCCCTCTAATAGGGACTGCCGTCACTCTAATTTTCCCAGATATTCGAGGATGTTCGGGTGGCTGGGGCGCAGGGCATTGGCATCATACAAACGCCCCTCCTTGTCGTAGATGAGGAAGCGGGGGATGCCCTGTACGTTCAGGGCATGCGCAAGAGCCTCGTTTTTGTCACGCCATTGGTTGCCGTGCATGTTCAGGGTCTGCATCTTGTTCTTCCAAGCCTTTTCGTCGCTGTCGAGAGAGATAGAGACGAACTTCACGTTGTCGTTCTGCAAGTCCTTTTCAAGTTGCTGAAGGAAAGGGACTTCCTTGCAGCAAGGACCACACCAGGAGGCCCACAAATCCACATAGACATACGAGCCTTTGAAAGTCGCCATGTCCATTTCCTTACCGTCCGCATCGACCAAGATGACACCTTCGGGGAATGGGGAGCCTTTGACGGAGGTTCTGCGACGCGTAAATTCCTCGACCAGTTCGGAATCTACGCCATAGGTGCTGACCGCTTCTTTCAGTTCTGCCAAACCAGCCTCGAAGTCGTTGCCATAATTGAAGCGGCGCACAAAATTGTCCGCAATGACATTGCCCACTTTCCTTCTCATGTCCTCGTTAGAGATGCGGTCATGCAAGGCAGCCAGCCGCTCGTTCATGGTTCCAGCCGGCAGCATTTGGAAAATGATGTAGGACGCAGAGGAGAAACAAGCCGCCAATGGAGTGTCCAATATCCGCAATGGCTCTTCGTACAAATCCTTGGACGTGAAAGAGAGCTGATCAAGCGCAATGCCCACAGCTCTCGGGATGGACTCATAGTTGTTCCATGCCGAAGTATAAGCCCACAGACGGAGATACTGCTTCACGGATTCGGAGCAAGCATACACCTGCGTGAGTGAATCCACGGCATCCTGATAAGAGCGGAGAAATGGCAAAAGTTCCTCCGCCTTCAACGTCTTTCCCTGCGTCCAAAAGAAACGGTCGCTGGCCCACAGCTTCTTGTTAAAGGCAGACAACGCCTTGTTGTCATCCCCAGCGTCAGTTATCATGGGGCAACCCTGCTCCAGCTGCAACGTGAGGGGATAAGCAGCGTTTGTACCCGAGAGATAAACAGGCATCAATAACTGCACATTTCCGTTGCGTCCATACAGCTGGTAGAAACCATTTGATGACACAGGCGCATCGCCTTCAAACGTCTTGTCGGCAGCCTTCAACGCCACCCCATCAGCAGACAAAGCACCATCCAACGGGCGGACATGCAAAGCCAACTGCTCGGCATTTCCTGCAGGATAACGTCCTTGTATGCGGATTGTCTGTGCATTCAGCACCAAAGCCCCCAACGTGGCGGCTATTGCGAAATAGACTCTTTTTCTCATATCTGTCTTATTTTTGAATGGGTTATACTTAGCGTAAGTTCTATGAATTGACAATTCGGCAATCAGCAAGAATGCTGCAACGTGCAGGTGTTCAGACTTTACGCATCACTGACCACTCTCGCCATGCTTACCGAGGACAAAGTTACAGAATTTATCTGTGTTGCGGATGACTTCTGCCCGTTTTTTGATGTACAGATGGCAAAATCGGTCTTGGAAAGCATTCCAATTATCCGTACAAAGCATTCACATAGAAATGTTATTATCTCTTCTTCGGCTGCTTGTTGAACTTATAGGTTACGCTGAATAACAGATAGGATGGGAGCGACATGGCAAGGGTCTCGCGGATGCCACGCTCATTGACTATGTAGGCCACACTCTTGTACTGGCGGAGGATGTCGATGGCCTGCAATTTCAAGCCTATACGGTTCTTCAGGATGGATTTTGACAAAGTGGCATTCCATGCACACATCAGTTTATTTAATTCATCGTTTGCGTAGCCTTGGCGTCTGACGAGTTCGCAATCAATGGTGAAGTCAAAATAAGCTGGGAGATTGGCATCCAACGAGAAACCGCCAGTATATTCCCAGGTATCTCGTTGGCTAACATCCGTTCTACTCCTCATCGTCTTTTTCCAATCGGTAGCCATATAGATTCTTCCAAATATATTCTTGTTGACAGAGAACTTCAAGTCGCATGGCAGATATAAATGCAGTTCATCATTGCTTATTTGCTGTGAAATACCAGTGGTTCCTTCCGCCACATAGTTCTTCGTTCTCAAATAACTGGCAGCCACGGTGTAGCCGAGGCTGATGTTGCGCTGAACCACTTTTATTTGGTGTTCTCCTTTCGTGCTGAACTCCAGATTCCAATTACCATTCACGTTGTATGGCTTATTGATGTAAACGCCTGTGTTATAGCGATAAGATTGGATAATTTGATTGAAATAACGTATATACTTCAAATGTTGCCTCAGGTGTGAATGATTTTGCTTGATTGGGTATTGCCACAAAACTTCCGTATTCCATACTACTGGCGACTTCAGAAAGGCATTGCCCTCATAGATGTTGATACGATCTGATGTCAGTGGGAGGGAAATGAGCTGAGTAGCTTCTGGCAAGGAATACTTCAACGAGGTAACTGCCGTGATATCCCATTCTGTATTGTTAAGAATATTTCCCACCCATTTGTTGCGGGAGATGGTCAACGAAGGTTCAATAAACACGAGAGATTGTGTCAGACAGGTATCAACCGAATAGCGAGTGTAATGGGTGCTACGTTCTATGATAGATAGCGGTAAATTAACATAGACTTCTGTACGCAAATTCTTGTTGAGATTCCTGTGGTCATAATGGTATCCGATGCCCATCCGATATCTGTTCTCCGTCATCTTTTTGTCATAACTGTTCATCGCATCGTCTATGGATGTTATCACATCGGTTATCGTTTCTCTGTCCTTGTCGCGATTGAAGCGGTAGCCCGCGTAGAAATTCAAGTCGGTATTATACAACAGACGCGAAATCTTGTACGACACATCAGTCTTTGCCTCCACATGGCTATTGGGACGGTCGATTGCTTCCATTATGTCTGCCTGTATCTGTCCTTGATGCCATGTGAGATAGCGATTAAAGCGGTCTGAATCATAATTGCTTTTAGCGTAATCCACTCCTGCGCTGAACTCTATGATGTCAGTCGAAAGCAAATTCTTGGCTAAGGCGAAATCCTGTGATGCTCCGTACTCCTTATTCTTGCTGTTTATCCAGCGTCTGCGAGCACTGATTATTGACGGGTCGTTGAGAGTCACCCCCATGTTGAAAAGCGAGTCAAGCACGGCAATACCTTGCTGCCTCGTGTCTGTGTCCGACTCGTAGTAGCGTTCATCGCTGTCATCCTTCTTGCTGTTGAATCGCAGCTTCGTTGTGCTCTCCATCCAAAAGGGCATCTTCAAGGTGTATTTGTTGGACAACGATGCCCCGAGATTCCTGTTGACAGAAGTGTTCTTTGAGGTGCTGAATGTGCTGCCTTTGTTGTGGAAAGTCTCCTGAAACTCGTCCGTCTCCCATTCCCGTTTCTTTCGGTTCAGTTCCACCCTCGTCACATTCTTGCTCTTTTTGTGCTCCGTCAGCAGTTCCGCTGTTATCAAATTACTGACGGTGCGTCCCTCTCTCTCCCCGTCGTCAGAAGCAAAGCCATTGAACGCATAATCGGTCATGTTCAGGTTGTTCATGCCCCCCACGATGGCAAACCTGGAAACATCGGTGAAACGAAGGCCGAACAGACGGTTCAAGTAAGCGTCTTCAGTTCCAGTTCCTACCTCCACGTTTGCCATGTAACCCTTGCTATATTCTTTCTTCAGGTTTACGTCCATCACGAAGTCCTTCTTGGCTTTATCATCGTGCAATGCCATCGCCTTTTCTGTTGTTCGGTCATATACCTTAATATCCTTCACTGTGTAGTATGGAAGGTTCTCCAACATCAGTTTGTTGTTTCCACGAAAGAAATCTTTTCCGTTGAGTAGCAAATTGTCTATTTTCTTGCCATTGACAAATATCTCACCCTGCTTGGTCAGTTCCGTACCTGGCATCTGCTTAATCAGTGCATCAAGCATACTGCCATCGGATACGTTAAAGGCATCAGCGTTATACACCAATGTGTCACCACGATAGAACATCTTTACTTTCGTGGCTGTCACCATAACTTCGCCAAGTGTCTGCTCTGTAAAAGAGTTCTTCCTTTTCACAAATAATGTAGGAAGGTCAAAAAAAGCATTTTTCCTGACAGACTTCAACGAGTGAGTACTGTACAGCGTTTGGTAGTCAGGATGAATCACCTTGATGATACATGACCGAAACGACTTATCTCGATTTACCCGGAACGAGAACATATCACGCCCCTTGATTTGAGTGCTGTCTAACGTAACGCTGTCCTTGTTTAAAAGATACACATTCGCTCCTTTAATTCCTGCATCCGTGAAATTATCATGAACACGACCTCTCAGCCAATATTGATTATTTTGTGAAGATACCGCCGAACACAAAATAAGGAACGATACCATGATGGCAAGACGAAGAACATAACGGTTCATATAAATACAATATATCCTACTTCCATACTTGAATTTTCGAGATATCCCATGGTAATATGTCCGTTTGATTTTATCATGCCTTTTTATGCCAATTCTTGTACTTGATTATATTTTTGTCTGATTTTTGCCCCAAATGTATTGTATTATTCTGTAAAATAAAAATTTAGGATGATTTATTTGCTTCGATTTACTTTAATCTGCTTTAATTAGGCTTAATTGTAAAAAAACGGGGATGAAACCGCTACAAATATCTAAACATTAGTATGTTGTGTGTTTTATCCCTAAAAATGAACAACATTTGCTTTTTACTGCGGTATCCAGTCAGTTGTAAAGAATGGTTTCAAAAATGGATGTCAGAATGATGAATATGCCAGTTCGGGATAATCTTTGGTCTTCGGACAGGGTGGACATGAGGCGTCTAACACTTCGGTGCAAGGTACGCTTTCTGAGCCTCTAAATCGGAGTCCCCGACGTCGGTCGGTCGGAGTCGGGGACTCCGATTGGTCGATGTCGGGGACATCGATTTTCCCCATCAAAACAGGGGTAAAGTTGATGCAGAGTGACAGGTCTTCATGCCACTGCTTATTATATCAAAAACAGGCTCCGTTCTGTCATGCAGAACGGAGCCTGTTTGTCATCCTTCCTTGGGGCATGCCATCAGGAGGACATGAGAAATGTTCTTATTCAGAACAGAAGCAATGCTTATTTCTTCTTATAGATGATGCGAGACGGACGATAGCAGACGTTGTCGTATCGACGGAGCAATGCGCCGTCTTCTGTGTTCAACACCCACACATGGCCGTTCAACCCTTCTTCGTCAGGTTCATAGAACGCCACGAACGTTTCGGTATGGTCCTCGCTCAGTTCCATGGCGGTGATAACGGCGCGGTCGCTGCCCACCGTGGCGCATATCTTGACATTATCAAGCATCTGCGATTGGCTGTAAATCCAACGTGCCACCTTGTTACCGTCTCCATACAGCAGATAGTTATACAACTCCGTAGCCACATACGGTGTCCTCTCTGTCAGTCGGCAGCTGAAACCTGCCAGCACTGGACCTCCGTAGGCACCAAGTTCATTCTGCATGGTCTCCTCGTTGTAGTACCAAAAGGTGCGGTCCATGATGGTCTTCTGATACATCATGCCTTGCTGAGTGCTGGTGACCACGACGATATTATCACTGAAAGCAGCCGTCTTCCCCACCGTTCTTGGCAAGAACATGAACACGGGTTCGTAACCCTTGAAATAATTGGAAGCTTGTGCTTCGGTCTCACTAACCACGTCGGGGGTGAACAGGTATGTCTTGCTGCAATAGTAAGGTCCGTAGCCGTTGTACATCATGCACACATCGCCAAACTTCTTGTCCCACAGATACACATTGTTGTAAGCAACGGAGCCTGAGTCGTAAATGAAGCCACACAGGGCATACTCCGACTTAAATTTCACGGGGTTTCCTACTGCCCCCTCTGTAGGAGACAGCTCAAAGACTTTCCCGTTCTCACACAAGATGGGATAGATTGTTCCAGCCGTTCCGTGAGAAGGCAACAGAATCCGATAAGGGCGGAAATCCTCCAAATCGTTCACGACAAGCATGTTTTCCACAACCAACGTCTTGTCGTTCAGATAATAGAGGGCAGGAGCCTGCCCAATGGATGGGTCGCCCTGACAGGCGAGTATCAGGCTGCCGTCGCATTGCACAACATCCATCACATTGCGGGTGAATGTATATTCAGGGTTGTTCAGCACGAAGCAGTCTCCCTCGGCAAAATGGTCGGCAACACCTTCCACCCGTTGTTTCAGCATAAACGACAGCATGCTGTTTCCGTCGGCATCGTTGCTAATGACCGTGATGCCCTCCTCATAAGGCGAGTTCACGTTCAGGACAAAAGGGAAGAAGGTCTTTCCGTCTTCGTTCTCCACTATGAGGCGACAACGGAAGCTACCCAACGCTTTACCGACATACACCAGGTCTCGCTCACGGGAATATACCTTTTGGTCAATCTCCCATGTATATGTTACAGGTTTGTCAACATACGACTGACTGATAACAGGGGAGATGGTCAGTGTTTCGTTCTTGTCTATGTCGTATTCTGACTTGATGCACCCTTCTTCTATTGTAATCTCGGAGATGAGTCCTACACCTTCTGTCGTTTCATCCTGAAAGCAGGACGAAAGGCACAGCAGAACACATAAAACACTCAATTTATTAAGCCTTTTCATTTTCATCTTTATGTAACAAGTGGTTAAACGCCTTCTTATCAGTATGGATTGGGGAAATCAAACGGGAAATCAGGGTACAAACTCAGTATTTCCTCCCGATTGGCAGGGTCAGCGAAGTACTCATAGACGGGATACTTGATATACTTGTTCACAATCGTTCGGAACTGGAAAAAGTCACCATATTGCACATGTTCCAGATTCTCACCATAGACAGCAACCATCTTGGCGTAAGACTCGGGCAAGACATCCTGCAAGGCATGGAAGCACTCCACCATCTTGATGAGCTTCAATGGATGCCAAACGCCAAACTCATACTCGTGCCAGACCTTATCTCCTTTGTAATCCAGCCATTCGGGCTGCTCAACGGCATTATCAAAGAACAACACGCAGACCTGATCTTTGTTGTTCAGCGTAGGCACAAAAGTGCTGTTATTGCTCAGACGGATGTCTAACCTGTAACGTACAAAACCGTTTTGGTAGTCGCCAGCCAACGCATCCCGATAAATGCGCACGGGAATATACCCTCTCACAGAGTCTGCCTGAATCACAGGCTGACCAATGGAGAACTGCACACCTTCTTCTACCGTCGTCTTTTCTTTGTCAATCTTGTAAGAGAACGTGCGGTCATCAGAGGAGGGTTCGCCCATCAAACAAACGGGTATCATGTATTCCTTTTCACGTATATTCGTGGGAGTCACTCCAAACGAATAACGCAATGTGTCGTCGGAGAAATAAATGCCTGAATAATCCGTATCATAGGTCAAATACTCCTCTGAGCAGGAAGTTGACAACAGGCCTCCAACCATGGAACACAGAAGCCATACCGCTTTAATCCATATATTATGCTTTTCCATTTTTCTTGATTGATTAGTTACGATAGTCATATTCTATTTCAGGAATAGGGATAACATACACGTCTCGGGAAGGGGCAATGCGCTCTCCGTTCTGATTGACAATAGTTTGGTTCAGACGCTTCATGTGGAAGAACATCTGCCCTTCGCCAATCAGTTCTTTATAGCGTTCCGCATCAATTGCCTCCTGAATCATGTCAGAGGTCATTTGTTCCCAATCAAGCTTCACCTCAATGCCGCGGCTCTCACGAACCTTATCCAGCATGGTGGCTACCACGTCAGGATGGTTATCCCTGTTCTGACACTCTGCCACAATGTAATACATCTCTGGCAAGCGAATCAGGTTGAGACCCTGTATCGTGTTTTCGGGACGCTTAGCCTCGTTACCTTCCAACTTGTACTTATCCAATATCTTCGTGAAACGGATTGTTCCAGAAGGTTGAATCGTGAAGTAAGCACCTAACCGATAGTCATTGCCCTCGGCTGTTTCATAGAATGTTGCATAATCCTTGCGTGGGTTCAAGGAGTAGAACGAGGTGGACAGCCAAAGGTCATTATACACGTTGGAATAGAAGTCTGTCGTGGAATAGATGCCGAAGATGGTCTCCTTGTGGGACAAACAGCCAGCCACGTCACCAGCGATTTCTATCCGCTTCAGCAATGAAAGCCCGCTCTCGTCAATGACCATTCGGGCATATTCTTCCGCCTTCTCATAGTTACCCATGGTCATATATACACGAGCCAATGTCGCACGAACGGCATGTATGTTGAAGTGTATCTGACGCATGGTCATAAACGCCCTGTCATTGGCGTATGCGTCTTCATTAGCCAACAGTTTCTCGGCTTCTAACAAATCCGAAAGAATGTACTCATAGACTTTGGAAGCTTTGGAAAACTGTGGTGTGACAAGCGAGAACGTCGTGGCATAAGGGATTCCATCTGCTTCAGGATTCAGTGTAATCTGCTCTGTGAACAAACGCAGGAGGTCAAAGTGCATGAAAGCGCGCAAGCCCAAAGCCTCGCCTCGGTAAATCGTATATGGATAGTCCGTGGCGTTGCTGACCAATTCACATTGCAGGATGGAATTGACGTTAGAGATATTGGCATACATATCCGTCCACAAACCCTGGAACAGCGTCTCAACAGTGGAGTAGGTGTAGTTATACTTCAACAGATTCTCCACCTTGTAATTGCCGTAAGACTCAAAATACTGCGCCATAACATCCAATGCCGAATAGCTCATTTCTCGTCCATACAGGTTCTGACCACGCAACTGGGCGTATGCACCATACATGGCATCTTCTATTCCGCTGGCAGAAGACAGCAGTTCCTTCCGCTTCACTTGCCCTTCGGGAGTAATATCCAAAAAGCTCTCACAGGCCGACAGCGTCAGCAATGCCGACCATACATATATAATTCTTAGAATCTTCATCTTCATTTTGGATTAAAAAATCGTACTTACAGTAAACTCAAAGCCCTGACTATAAAGATAATCTGTTCCGCGTTCTATCTTGACCGTAGAGAGACGGAACAAGTCCGTCGCATTGATACCTACACGCAGGTTGCGCAGATGCAGCTTCTGACAGACATTCTGCGAGAACTCATAACTCAGGTTAAGAGCCGTCAGCGTAAGTGTATTCTCTTTTTCGGCAAAACGGTCGGTCTGCTTTGGAACTGACGTATCCGCTATATCTTTATAGATAGCCACATCACCAGGCTTTTTCCAACGGTCGTCGAACACACGCTGGTCAGCATTGTATTTGGGGTCAACACCCTCTACCTTTGAGGCACGCGTAGTGTTATAAATCCATGCACCACAACGCATACCGAAGAGCGCATAGAGGCTGAAACCTTTATAATACAAAGAAGTAGTGATTGTGCCGATGAAAGCAGGTTCTGTATCGCCTATTAACACCTTGTCGGAAGCATCGTAGTCAAACGTATATTCACCATTTCGCTTGATATAGATTTCCCTTCCCGTAGCAGGGTCAATACCAGCTGAACGTACCAGTTTGAGCGCGGTAACGGACTCACCTTCCGCATATTGTGGCAACGGAGCAAGAGCATTTGTGGCGTATTGCTCGTTTTTCTTGTTCATCTCCTCCAGAGCGGAGTTAATCTTCGTTATCTTATTACGGTTGATATAACCCGTTGTGCCGAGTTTCCAGTTAAAGTCTCTTGTACGGAAGATGTAGCCGTCAAGCTGATATTCAATACCTTTATTCTGTAACTCGCCCAAGTTCTCCTTGGCACTGGTCACACCCACCGACGGAGCTTTCGCCTTATCCAGCAACAAATCCTTGGTCTGTTTGATGTAAGCGTCCACAACGAGATTCAAGCGACGGTCGAACAGACTGACATCCAATCCTATATTATAAGTCATGGTGCGTTCCCAGCACAAATCTATATTCCCGATGGTCAATGGTACAGCACCGATGCCCGTTCCGTAAGAGTAATTTCCGCTGTATTTATACATCGTGAGAGCCTGAAAAGGGCTAAAACTTACCTTTCCTGTATATCCCACACTGCCGCGCAACTTGAACAAATCAACATGGTCACGAATAGACTCCATGAAACTCTCATTCAAGATATTCCATCCAGCACCAGTAGCCCAAAAGTGACCGAAACGCTTGTTCTCACCAAACTGAGAAGAACCTGTCGTTCGGTAAGTCAAATCCGCATAATAGCGGTTGCGGAACGAATAAGTGCCATTAGTGAAGAAACCCACATCAGCCGATTCCGACTGCAAGCCATAAGGAGTTTCACTATCAGGATAGGAAGACGCATTGCCAATAAAAGCCAATTTATCAGAATAGAAACCAATGCCTTTTGTCATAGCCTTCTGACTTTGGGAATGGTTGATTTCCCATCCAGCCGTCAAACTCAGCAATGACTGGTCTTGGAACATCTTGTTATATGCTCCTACAATGTTGCCGTTGTAGCTAACCGCCTTGGAAGAAGAAATAGCCATATATCCCTTCTTATCAGGGTCTTGCTCGTTCTTAAACATCCGTGAATCAGGTGACTGGAAGTCATCTCCCCACCCCGTTTCGGAAGAGATATTAAAGTGTCCAGTGATACGGAACTCACGATTGATGTCCCAGCGACAATCAGTGGAGTTAGACAAAACGTGCGTTCCCTCCCGAGAGTAAGAACCCAACGTCGCTTCATAAAGCGGATTGTTCAAATCCCAAGCCAAATCCAAATTCACAGAACCATCGGCATTATACATACGGTCATAGGGATTCATGCGAGTGTACTGCGAGAAACTGCCATAAGGAGAGTCCTGTGAAGACACCTCCGAGTAGTTCGTTCTGTTAGAAATCTGTATGACGTTATTGATAAAATAATCGAATTTGAATCCCAAACCATAGCGACGGCGATAGTCACCCTTCATCACACCCTTAGTATCTCCGAAACGTCCAGAGAGTTCATAGCGCAGATTGCCAGCACCGCCATAGATGCGCAGCGAATGGTCGTGGGAGAAAGACGTGCGAGCAGGCTGTGAAAGCCAGTCGGAGTCCTGTCCGCGACGAATAGCTTGATAACGTTCGTTATACAACTTATCATATTCCCATTGCAACGGGTTTCCTGTCGTCGGATCCAACGCCCCCTTGGCATCGTAAAGTCCCGCCAACTGCTCATAATGCAACTTGTCAGCAGCATTCAGCACGTTATAATCCCCAAGTACAGGGAATTGTACATTGCCCGTGAAGTTATACGCCACCCGAAGAGTTGACTCCTTGATAGGCTTACGGGTAATGACAATCACGCCGTTAGCAGCCTTTGAACCATACAGCGCAGTGGCAGCCGCGTCCTTCAAGACGTTGATGCTCTCCACCTCGTTCATGTCCAAATCATACAGCTCCTGCAAGGAAATCTCCGTACCATCCAAGATGATGGTAGGCTGATTGACAGCTTGTCCCTCGTTGGAGAACGAACTCATACCGCGTATGATTAGCTCTGGCACATGGTTAGGGTTAGAGCCAGCAGCCGTGTTCTGCACCAGTTCCATACCAGGCGTCAAGGCAGCGATGGCGGAAATCAGGTTTGTGCCAGACACTTGCTTGATTTCGATGCCCGAGATTTGCTTGACAGCACCCGTAAAGCTCTGTTTGTCTTTGGCAAAGAATCCGTTCACCACCACCTCACCAAGTTCCTTCGTGTCTTCCTCCATCTCAATCTTCATGCCCGGCTTGCACTTGCTGGCAGGGATGGTCAAGGTCTTGTAGCCTAACAAAGAGAGACGTAGTTCAAAGTCCCCCGTCGGTCGAGAAAGGTTGAACTGACCGTCCAGATTCGTGGTCGTTCCTCCACTGAGGCTGCCTTGCTGGAATACAGCCACGGACACGCCAATCAATGTCTCACCAGTTTTTTTGTCAATAATCGAACCGCTTATGAACTTTGAAACGGTCTCATCCTGTTGCGGCACGCTCGCAAGTGCCTCCATTGCGTGAACGGAGACTCCGCCACAGGCGAGGGCGGCACACCACATACAGGCAAACATTTGTAATTTCATCTATGACTTTATTTTCGTTTTAATGACTGTTCTTTTCAGATTATGGCACCAACACCTTGCGGCTTGCATTGCCGATGCGTATCACATAGAAGCCCTTAGGCAGGGAGAATGTGGTACATAACCCATCCATCAGGCGTGAGGCACGCAACTGTCCGTTAGCCTCAATGACCTCTACCCTCCGAGCAATCGGCTCAGTTTGTATCACGCAGCATTCCCCTCGGGACACTTCCACCTCAAACGGACCTTCCCGCACCGCGTCCACCTCATCCATACCTGTGAGCAAGCGGTCGAAGTCCAACTCCAACAGGAAGTCGATGGGCAACGGTTCGCGTATCGTCTTGAAATTCTCCCATATACTTGTGCTCCTGAACGCATCCACACAACCCTCGGGCACAATCAGCGTGCCATCGCTGGCGTATGTCGTGGCACGAAAGGCACACGGAGGTATGGAGAAGCCACTTAAAGGCTCTGTGCCAGCCTCGATAGGATTCCACTTCACCCGTACCGTCTTGACAGAAGAGCCGAAAAACGCATTCAAGCCGAACCAGTTCAGTCGTTCTGGCAAGACGATGGAAGCAAGGTTGGTCGTATAGCGGAAAGCATTGTTATAGAGTGCCACCGTGTTGGGCGGCAGGTGAATCTCCCGTAGGGTTCGGTTGCTGTCGAAAGCACCTTGGGGAATCACGTCATATTGTGTACGGGATTCTCTCAAATCCAGTATTTGCAGAGAAGCCATGCGAGTACGGAAGAAAGTGAAATCCTCCTCCAGCAGATAGCCCTTTGCTTTCAGGCCGAGCAGACAATCCGCTTCCGCCTCCGTCAACACGTCGGCCACACGCACCGTTGACGAGCATTCTATTTCTTTATAAGGATATACCGCCCCTCGCGGATATACCTTGATGTCAACGTCGCAATCCTGCATTACGCCGCTGAGCATATAAAGGTGGTCTTCCGAGCTGTACCATAACTGCCCGTTGACCCGTGCTACCACAATAGACTCTGGATCGTCAGGTTCTATATAAAGGTAGAAGTTACGACCCTTGACCGTCTTGTCCGACCATACAGCCTCCTCGTTCGTGCGTATGGTCGCTCCGAGCACATGGCTCGGATAAGTGATGTGGCACAAAGGCAATTCGTAGTTTGTCGCAGGGATTCGGTCAATAGCCTCCCCTGGATAGAGAGAACAAACCCAGGTATAGGACTGGTTGTCCTCGGTGAATAACAGCCGAACTTCATCGCCAGGCTGCACTTCGGTGTCGGCTTTTAGCGCACAAGAAAAATACATAAAGCCGAGTGATGTATTTTCCGAAATGGTGCGTGAGGACATGACATCCACCACCGTATTGTCCTGACGTACAAGGCCTACAACCAAGCGACCCTTTACGCTCCAGGCACGATTCAGGGAAGACACCGTCAAAGTGAAGTTGTCACCGCCTTTCAGGGTCAAAACATCAGCTGCTGGAGCATAATCAGGCTCCAGCATCATGCCGAGACTTCCTCCAACGGAAGTTATATATAAGTAGGGGTCAGGTCCTGATACCGTCTGCGCTATTGCCCGACAAGACAGGGACAGAAGCAGCATTATTCTCCATAAACCTTTGTGTATCATCTTCCCTTAGTGAAAAAAAGAAAGAATGAGAGGAGTGGTTGAGACTCCTCTCATTATAATTAAAAGATGTGTATTAAAGAACGACTTTCACAGCAGCGGCACCCACTTTCACGATGTACATGCCTCTGTTCAGACCTGACACAGCTGATGTAACACCGCTATATACAAGCGCACCAGCAGTGCTGTAAACCTTGACAGGTGCTGGCTCGCCCAACACATAGATAACGCCGTTTACTACAGAAACCTTAGGAGCGGCATCGGTTGCCTTCACGTCGTCCACGCCTGATGTAACAGACAGGTCGCCATAGAAAGCAGCACGTGTGAACTCAGAAGTGGAATTCCAACTTGCATCATACGTTCTTGTGTCGCGGAACAGGAAGAAGTCACCCATCGTGCAAGTGCCGTCCTCGTTCACCGTCAGGTCGATTGTACCTGTTGGCTCACCCAAACCGTTATACAGAACGTGATAAACCATAACGGAATAATCCTCAGCTGTATAAACTCTGTCCATCAGCAAGCCTGCGGGAATCTTCAATGTATTGCCTTCGACTGTGCAATCCGTAGCACCATAATTGCTGGCGTAAATGTCTGGACCCATAAATTCCTCTATATAATATCCATCCATCATCTCATCATACGCAATGACTACATCGAACTCCTGCGGATAGTCGTAGTTATAGGGGTCAGTGCCACCGCTCATGGTAATCATGTTCCAGAAGTTAGCAGGTTTCACATGGTATGAACCAGCGAAATTGGCAGAGGCAGTCGTTGGCTGACCCATCACACCAGCCATGTACCACTGTGCGTAGGCATATTTCACCTCTTCTCCATCCTTCTCCGCACGGCTGATGCTCAGACCGCTGGTCAGAGAGAACACTTTACCAGATGCTTCCAAGTGGAAGGTAAGGCTACCCTCCAACTGATTGGGGGCTTGGAAGTTGCAAAGAGCCAAAGTCTGTGCCTCGTCCAGATAAGCATCCTTGAAAGGAATGTCCAGTCTTGAACCATCGAACGAAGCACTCAGTTCCAATGACTTGAAGCCAGCACCCCAGTCGAAGACTACAGAATAAGCTCTGTTGGTCTCGTCCGTGGCAGTCAAAGTAATGTCACATTCTGTTGGGACATCAGAACCGTCCATGACACCCGAAGCCTTGAAGTGGTATTCGCCACTCACGTCATTAGCCTCAATCACGGCAGCCTCCTTGAAGGTCAGCTTACAGTTGGTGAACTTTGCCAAAATCTTGTCTGTGCTCCACTGCTTATTCACCGTGATGGCTGTGAAATCGGTAACAGTGATGTTCTTTGTAGCAGGGTCAACTGTATAGACAACAGTCCATTGATTGCCACCCCATGGGCTTTCGCCGTTCTCATTGCCATACAGAACTGGCTCGTCCCACAAGTAGTAACCGTCTCCGTTGTAGTCAAAGACCTCGATATTGCCACTTTTCGTCAGGTTACAACCCTGAATGTCAGTAGCACCAGCCAGACCGATAATGCTCAAATCGCGGAAATCATGCTTGTCAATCTTCACCTCGCACTTGCTGGAGAATCTGTCAGCATATTCCTGACCATCAGCCGTGATTTCAATGTCAGCCGTGAACTCATACGTACCATACAATTCAGATGGTGACGTAATCTGCGCGCACAGAGACGACGAGGACAACAATGCCAAAATGGCACAACTCAGTTTGGTAATAGTTTTTCTCATAAGCTTTAATTTTTATATGATTAAACAAAATGAATATATCTAACAAATCCTTTACTCCTCCCTGTTTCTTCCGTGGAGAAGGGGAACTTTCGGTTTGCAAAGTTAGGAAGAAAATCTCGATTCTGTCACATCTTTGTATCGGTATTTTACAGGAAAGGCATGAAAATAGGCACATCCTGCCTCCGTTTGAGGCGAGACGGGTCTCTTTTCTTCTCAAGCAGGAAGGTCGAACATGAGCCGTAAAACGCTCCCACGCATCATGCGCTTTCACAGCCCCAAAATCGATGTCCCCGACTCCGATTGGTCGGAGTCGGGGACATCGGTCTGTCGGAGTCGGGGACTCCGATTTAGAGGGGTATTTTTTACAGGTATGCCAAGTAGAGGTAATTGGTCTGAGCAGGATACTCTGCCGCCAGCGTGTCAATCTGATTGACCACGGGCACAATGCCAAGTTTCTTGCGCCATTTGCGCACGACAAGACCTGCTTCTTCCATCGTCATGGACGATTCCAGCCCTAAGGCACGGGCTATTTGGAAGTCGGAGAATCCGTATTCCTTCGCGTCATGCAGGACTTCGACCAGCCCCGAGGCTTCAAGCTCTTCCATGAACTCCGATGGCTCCATCAGGTCCATCATGTCAGCCAACTGCCTGAACTCGCGCAACTGCGAATCCACGTCCATCACATGCTTCAGCTTCTGCAAAAACCAACGGTCAATTTTGGTCAGCCCGTGAATCTGCTCGATGGTGTATCCTAACTGCATCGCCTTGGCAATGACAAAGATGCGAGTGTCTGTGGCATGCTGCAACGCGTCGTTGATGTCATCCGTCCGCAGCACCTTGCAGCCGATGCGTTCGTCGCCTATCTCGACAGGCACATCGGCATATACGCTGTGCTCCGTGCTGCTCTCCCTGTTGTCCACAAATCCGTGCATGCCTTGTCCAATCATGCGCAGACCCTTTTGCAGCGACTCCTCGAAGGTGCGCCCAATCGCCATCACCTCGCCCACGCTCTTCATCGACGAGCCGAGCTGGTGGTTCACGCCGTGGAACTTGGTGAGATCCCAACGGGGGAGTTTGCACACCACATAGTCGAGGGCTGGCTCGAAGAAGGCAGAAGTTGTCTTGGTCACGGAGTTCTTCAACTCGAAGAGTCCATAGCCAAGGCTGAGCTTTGCCGCCACGAAGGCAAGCGGATAGCCCGTGGCCTTGGAGGCGAGTGCCGACGAGCGGCTCAGACGGGCGTTCACCTCTATGACACGATAGTCCTCGCTCTGAGGGTCGAGGGCATACTGCACATTGCATTCGCCCACGATGCCGATGTGGCGGATTATCTTGATTGCCAATGCCCTCAGCTTGTGATACTCAGCGTTGCTCAGTGTCTGGCTGGGTGCCACCACGATGCTCTCGCCCGTGTGGATGCCTAATGGGTCGAAGTTCTCCATGTTGCACACCGTGATGCAGTTGTCGTAGCGGTCGCGCACCACTTCGTACTCAATCTCCTTCCAGCCTTTCAGCGACTTCTCCACCAGCACTTGCGGCGAGAACGAGAACGCCTCTTCGGCCTGTGCCTCTAACTCCTCGTCATTGTCGCAGAATCCTGAGCCTAAGCCGCCCAAAGCGTAGGCGGCACGGAGAATGACAGGATAGCCCAACCGAGCCGCGGCTTGGCGCACCTCGTCGATGGTGCTGCATGCGTGGCTCTTGATGGTCTTCACGTCTATTTCATCCAGCTTCTTGACAAACAGGTCGCGGTCTTCGGTGTCGATGATGGCTTGCACAGGTGTGCCTAACACTTTGACACCGTATTTCTGCAGAACGCCTCGCCGATAGAGTTCCACGCCACAGTTGAGTGCCGTCTGTCCGCCAAACGACAGCAGAATGCCGTCGGGACGCTCTTTCTCGATGACACGCTCCACAAAGTCGGGCTTTACAGGTTGGAAATATACCGTATCTGCCACATCCTTAGAGGTCTGCACTGTCGCGATGTTGGGATTGATGAGCACGCTCTTCACACCCTCCTCTTTCAGTGCTTTCAGTGCCTGTGCGCCGCTGTAGTCAAACTCGCCCGCCTGCCCTATCTTGAGTGCGCCCGAGCCTAACAGCAAGACTTTGGAGATGGGTGACTTGCCTTTCTCTGCGGACTTCTCTTCCACAGCGGAAGGGGCTGGCTGCACGCTGCTTTCAAGCGCAACGGGGTCTCCTGCCTCACAAGAAGACTGGGCGAGCATCTTCACAAAATCATCAAACAGAAACTCCGTATCCACAGGACCTGAACATGCCTCAGGATGGAACTGAGCCGACATCCAAGGCTTCGTCTTGTGGCGGATGCCCTCGTTTGAGCCGTCGTTCATATTCACAAACAATGACTCCCAATCCTCGGGCAGCGTGGTGTCATCGACGGCATAGCCATGGTTCTGCGAAGTGATGAAACATCGTGTCGTGCCCACTTGCTGCACGGGCTGGTTGTGCGAGCGATGACCATATTTCAACTTATACGTTGTGGCTCCAGCAGCCTTTGCCAACAGTTGGTTGCCAAGGCAGATGCCCATACAGGGGCGCACTACGGGGTCGTTCAGGAACGCCCTGATGTGCTCCACCGTCTTCTCGCAACGCTCTGGATCACCAGGACCGTTTGCCAAGAACAAGCCATCGAAATCAAGCTGGTTGAAGTCATAGTCCCATGGCACACGCACCACCTCGATGCCGCGCCTGATGAGACAGCGGATGATGTTTGCCTTCACGCCACAATCGACCAACACCACACGGTGTTTCTTCTCACCAATGGGCTGATAGACAATGACATCCTTGCAACTCACCTTCTCCACCCAGTTCACAGAACCATAGTCTTGATTGTCTGAGGTCTCAGGCTTTTCCATACCTTCCAGTTCGATTCGTCCCTTCATCACGCCATGCTCTCGCAGCAGCATAGTGAGCCTGCGTGTGTCGATGCCCGTAATCCCTGGCACACCCTCACGTTTCAGCCATGCCGCCAGCGACTCTTTGGCATTCCAGTGCGAGTATTGCTCGCTGTAATCCGCCACGACCAATGCCGTGGGGTGTATGCGCTCGCTCTCCATCAGCACTGGCAAGCCGTTGTCTTCCAGTGCCACCGTTGGCACACCATAGTTGCCAATCAATGGATAGGTCGTCACCAAGATTTGCCCCGCATAGCTGGGGTCGGTGAGGCTCTCGGGGTAGCCCGTCATGGCTGTGTTGAACACTACCTCACCCGTCGCGTTCTGCTCGGCTCCGAACGACCATCCGCAGAACACCGTTCCATCATCAAGAATCAGTTTCGCTTCTCTCCTCATATTCTTGTTGTTTCTATTTGCGAACCATCCCACACACGGGCAGGTCAATAAGCCTGTTCATGCACACCCTTCACTGCCCTGCCGCTTGGGTCGTTCATATTCTTGAATGCAGCGTCCCATTCCAGCGCAATGGCTGTGGAGCACGCCACACTGGCCTCCTGATTCACGCTTCGCGCTGCCGAATCGCTGGGGAAATGCTCCTCGAAGATGCTGCGGTAATAGTATTCCTCCTTATTGAGCGGTGGGTTGACGGGGAATCGCTCAGCGGCATGCGCCATCTGTTCGTCCGACACAGCAGCAGCCGTTATGGCTTTGAGCGTGTCAATCCACGAGTAGCCAACACCGTCGCTGAACTGCTCTTTCTGTCGCCATGCCACGCTCTCAGGCAACATATCGGCAAAGCCCTCTCGCACCACACCCTTCTCGATGGCCTTGCCTGGGCACATCTTCAACGCAGGGTCAATGCGCATCGCCACATCCAGGAACTCCTTGTCGAGGAACGGCACACGCCCTTCGATGCCCCATGCCATCAGCGATTTGTTCGCTCTCAGGCAGTCGTAGAAGTGCAGCTTGCCCAACTTCCTGACCGTCTCCTCATGGAACGCTTTCGCATCGGGAGCCTTATGGAAGTAGAGATAGCCACCAAAGATTTCATCAGCACCCTCGCCACTGAGCACCATCTTGATGCCCATTGAGCGAATGACGCGCGCCAGCAGATACATCGGTGTGGAGGCACGAACGGTGGTCACATCATAGGTCTCAATGTAATAAATCACATCGCGAATGGCATCCAAGCCCTCTTGAATCGTATAGTTCACCTCATGATGCACAGTGCCTATATGTTCCGCCACCTCACGAGCCTTCGCCAAGTCGGGCGCGCCCTTCAAACCCACTGCGAATGAGTGCAACCGTGGCCACCACGCATCGTTCTTGTCGTCTGTCTCGATACGCTTGGCAGCATATAGTTTAGCTATCGCCGAGACCACCGAACTGTCCAAGCCGCCCGAGAGCAACACGCCGTATGGCACGTCGCTCATCAACTGCCGCTTCACCGCTGCCATCAGCCCATCCTTCACCATCTGCACCGCCTCGTCATGGTTGCTGGTCGCCCACTTCATGCCGTCGTACTGCATCCAGTCGCGTTCATACCAACGCTTGAAGTTGAGGGATGACATGGCAGAAGAACTGCCGTTCGCCTCTCCCTCCATGTCGCTCGTCAGATAGTGCCCAGGAGGGAATGGCTCGTATTCATCGCACTGCCCTTCCAATGCCTTCATCTCGCTCGCCACATACACCGTGCCATCCTTGTCGTGCCCTATATATAAAGGTATAACGCCGATGGGATCGCGCGCCACAAGGAAGTCGTCGGTTTCTGTATCGTAGAGCACAAAGGAGAAGATGCCGCTCAACTGTTCCATCATAGAGGCAAGCAGAGAGGAGTGAGAAGCAAAAGAATGCTCGGTTACAGGCTTCTCTTTCAGCTCCTTCACCTTACCTTTCACCTCATTGTAGAGTGCCAAGATAACCTCGCAGTCGGAACCTGTCCGAAACTCATACTGCCCGGCATAGCGGCGGCGAATATCCTGATGGTTGTATATCTCGCCATTCACTGCCAGCACCACCTTGCCATCAGCCGATATCAAAGGCTGTCCGCCAGAGAACGGATCGACTATCGCCAAACGCTCATGCGCCAGCACCACCTTGTCACTGCTATACACCCCGCTCCAGTCGGGACCGCGATGCCGAATCTTCACCGACATCTTCAATGCCTGCTCACGCTTCTGCTGAGCATCGCCTTTCGTTTTGAGTATTCCAACAAATCCACACATGTCTTATTGCCTTTGTGTTTATATTACAAGAATCAAATTGTCTCGCTTTTATTCATTTCGGTTGCAAAATTACAAAGTTTACACTTAACAGACAAACATTTTGACAATAAAGCAAGATTCCTTCAATCATTTTGTTCCTTTGCCCATCCAGTCGCCACAAAAGCAGGGGCTACAACTGAAATTTCAGCACGTTCTCCACATAGCTGACGAAAGCGGCGTTGCAGAGACGGATACCGCCCGACGTAGGATAACGCCCAGTGAAATACCAGTCGCCTGGATGGTCAGGACAAGCGCGATGCAGACCTTCGATGCTCTGATACACCAGTTCAACAGGGGCTTGCATACCCTCGGGACGCAACATCTCCACTATCTTTCGGTTGATTTCCTCGACCGTGAAAGGAGCGTAGATGGCACGGACGTGGTTAATGCTGTCGATGGTCGAATCGGCATCCTTGCACTTTCTATATGTCTCGGCTATCACCTGTTCCATGCCCCGCTCCTTGATAAGAGCGATGGCGGCACGGAAAGCACAAAGCTCTTCAAGATGCGACATATCAATGCCATAGTAGTCAGGATAGCGAATCTGCGGAGAGCTGCTCACCATCACAATCTTCTTGGGGTGCAGGCGGTCGAGAATCTTGAAGATGCTCTCTTTCAGCGTGGTACCACGCACGATGCTGTCATCAATGATGACGAGGTTATCCTCAAAGGGCGTGAGCGAACCGTAACTGACATCATAGACATGGGCGGCGAGGTCGTTGCGCTCCGTACCCTCCGCAATGAAGGTACGCAGTTTGATGTCCTTCCACACCACCTTCTCAATCCGCACGTCGTGGTCAAGGCGTCTCACCCCGTCGGTCATGCCGTAGAAAGCCACCTCGGCAGTATTGGGGATATAGGAAAAGACCGTGTGCGCCACGTCGTGGTCGATGGCTTGCATGATGGCAGGTGTCAGTTGCTCGCCCAACCGCTTGCGTTCCTGATAGATGTTGCGGTCAGAGCCTCGGCTGAAGTAGATGCGCTCGAACGAACACGCACTCAGCTCCTTGGCTGGCAGAATCTGCTCCAAATGGCTCGTGCCACTCTTGTTGACGATGAGCGACTGCCCTGGCTTTAACTCATGGATGTCCTCGGCATGGAGGTCGAAAGTCGTCTGAATGACAGGTCGTTCACTCGCCAGCACCACCACCTCGTCGTCCTGATACCAAAAAGCAGGACGGATGCCCCAAGGGTCACGCACAGCGAACATCTCGCCAGAGCCTGTCAATCCGCACATGACATAGCCACCGTCATAGTGGCTCATGGTCGTCTTCAGTACATTCGCCATCTCCACATGGCTATCTATATAAGCCGTGATGTCCGTCCCCTCCAAGCCCTGTTGTTGCGCCTCAACAAAGAGGCGTTCCACCTCGCGGTCAAGCCGATGCCCCATCAGTTCGAGCGTGATGTACGCATCGCCATAGATGCGCGGAGATTGCCCCTGCTGCGTCAGATATTGAAACACCTCGTCGATGTTGGTCATGTTAAAGTTGCCGCACAAACACAAGTTCTTGGCGCGCCAGTTGTTGCGCCGCAAGAAAGGATGCACATATTGCAACCCGCTCTTTCCCGTGGTAGAATAACGCAGATGCCCCATGTAGAGCTGCCCCGCGAAGGAGTCATCAATGCGCTTGAAAATCTCCGTGATGGCATCCTTTCCCAATGCCTTCTCACGAAACATATACTCCTCACCCACAGGCGCATCCATATTGACGCATGCCACACCAGCCCCCTCCTGTCCGCGGTTGTGCTGCTTCTCCATCAGGAGGTAGAGCTTGTTCAGCCCGTAACGCCATGTGCCATACTTCCGTTCATAGTAACTCAGTGGCTTCAAGAGGCGAATCATCGCCACGCCACACTCATGCTTCAGCTGTTCCATCAATGCAAGATTTTATAAAGCCCATAAACAACGGGTGCGGATGCAACACGGTTGACGAATACTCAGGGTGGAACTGCGCACCGATATACCATCTGAGCGCAGGAATCTCCACAATCTCCACCAAATCGGCAACAGGGTTGACACCCACACACTTCATGCCAGCCGCCTCGTATTCCTCCTTATAAGTATTGTTGAACTCGTAGCGATGACGATGCCTTTCGCTGATGCGCGTCTCCTTGCCATAAGCCTCATAGGCGCGGCTGCCCTCAACGAGCTGGCACTCATACGCCCCAAGCCTCATCGTGCCGCCCATCTGCGTGATGCTCTTCTGCTCCTCCATCATGTCGATGACATTATGCGGTGTATTGCCGTCCATCTCGCTGCTGTTGGCATCCTGATAACCCAACACGTTGCGTGCAAACTCGATGACCATCATCTGCATGCCCAGACAGATGCCGAAGGTTGGGATGTCGTGGGTGCGAGTGTATTCCGCAGCGATAATCTTGCCCTCGATGCCACGCTGACCGAAGCCGGGACAGATGATGACCCCAGCCATGCCGTCAAGCTTCGACGCCACGTTATCGGCAGTGACCTCCTCGCTGTTGACAAAGTGGAGCTTGGTCTTCACATCGTTGTAGATACCAGCCAGATTGAGGCTCTCGCGGATGCTCTTGTAAGCGTCCTGCAAGTCGTACTTGCCGACCAGACCGATGTGTACCTCACGGGTGGCGCAGCGTTGCTTCTCCAAGAAGTCGTGCCACGGCTTCATGGCAGGTGTCTCTCCCACGGGAATGCCTATCTTCCTCAAGATGGCGGAATCCAGCCCCTGCCGCTGCATGCTCACGGGCACTTCGTAGATGGAAGGCATGTCTTCGCTCTGTACCACACACTCAAGGTCCACATTGCAGAACGAAGCCACCTTCAGACGCATGGAATCGTCGAGGTGGCGTTCTGTGCGCAGCACGAGAATGTCGGGCTGGATGCCCATGCCTTGCAGCTCCTTCACCGAGTGCTGCGTGGGTTTCGTTTTCAGCTCGTCAGCCGCTTTCAGATAGGGTACATAAGTGAGGTGTACACAGACGGCATCGCGCCCCAACTGCCAGCGCAGCTGTCGGATAGCCTCCATGAACGGCGCGCTCTCGATGTCGCCAATGGTGCCACCCACTTCGGTGATGATGAAGTCGAGCTGTTCATCCGTCCCGTCCTCCCTCAGCATGCGCCGTTTAATCTCGTCTGTGATGTGCGGCACCACTTGGATGGTCTTGCCCAGATAGTCACCGTGGCGTTCGCGGTCGATGACCGTCTTGTAGATGCGCCCCGTGGTGATGGAGTTGTGGCGTGTCGTGTGGATGCCCGTGAAGCGTTCATAATGCCCCAAGTCCAAGTCTGTCTCCATGCCGTCGGCAGTCACATAGCATTCGCCATGCTCGTAGGGGTTCAGCGTGCCTGGGTCGATGTTGATGTAGGGGTCGAACTTCTGAATGGTGACTTTATAGCCACGCGCTTGCAGCAGTTTACCGATGCTGGCAGAGATGATGCCCTTGCCCAGCGAGGACACCACGCCACCAGTGACGAAGATGTACTTTGCGTTCATTTGTCTTATATTATATCTAATGTTGTGTCAAAACGATGCTGCGCCACATAGGCTTTCAACACCTCAAAAGGGGTCTGAGTCACACCCCTTTTAGGGTCTGAGTCACACCCTTTTTGGGGTCTGACTCAGACCTCTTTTGAGGCACAAAAACAGTGCCTTTTCCTTATGGCTGTAACGTGAAGCCGAAAATCAGATAGGCCTTTTGGCTGCAAGGATTAGCAGTCACAGCTCCGAAGATGGGCAGTGAGAAGGAATCGGTCACCTTGATTGCCTTGGTGGCTCGCAGCGAGAGATTAACAATCGCGAAGCCATTCGTGCCGTAGGAGCTTGTGGCGCAGGGAACTGCACCAGCTGTGGCTGTCCAGTCGCAGGCGGCGAGTTTGAACGGAGCTGCCACCTCGAAGTAGGAGCTATAAGCGCGGTCGCCATCCTTGTTCACACCATCGTTGCCCGAGAAGTTCGTGTACCACTGTATCGAAGCCACACCGAAATCGTAGCCGACATTTGCCTCGAAGACATGGTTGGTGCCGTGGGCATCGTACTTGAAGTAGCGGTTCTGAGGGTCAAGACCCGTGCTGAACCAGTAATCCGTAATGCCGACATGGAAGCCTCCTGTGGTGTAGCCGAGCGTGAGGTCAAACTCCTTCGTGTCGGCAGGGTCGGTAAGCCCCACACTGCCCCATGCGGAGAGCGACAAGCCTTTGTAGCCGATGCCCAATGTGGGTTGGAACGCCACGTTTCCTAATTCCTGACCACGCCAGATGTACTGGTTCACCACGTCGGCCTCGACGGTGGTTTCCACCTGCTCCTGTGCCTCAGCGGCTACCGCTCCGAAGAGCAATGTAGCCGTGAGGGAAAACAATCTGATTATCTTTTTCATACTTGTGTCCATGTTGTTTTGTGTTTGTGTCGTGACTATTTGTGTGTTTAGTTGTAGCAACTCTCTCCGTGCTCGTAGATGTCGAGTCCTTCTTCCTCTATGCGAGCAGGAACACGGAGTCCATGCAGCTTCTTGATGCCGTAGAAGAGGATGATGCCACACGCTGCCGCCCAAAGGTCGATGACGAGAATGCCGAAGCACTCCGCACCAAAGAAGCCCCAGCCGTGACCGTAGAAAGCACCGTTGCTGGTAGAGAACAGACCTGTCATGAGTGTACCGAGGATGCCGCACACACCATGTACAGAAGAAGCACCCACAGGGTCGTCGATGTGCAGCTTGTGGTCAATGAACTCGATGGCGAATACCAGCACCGTGCCACAGACGAGACCGATGATGATGGCTCCAACGGGCGAAACCACGTCGCAACCTGCCGTAACGCCTACGAGACCTGCCAAGATGCCGTTGAGCGTAAGCGAGAGAGAGGGCTTGCCATACTTCATCCATGTGATGAACATGGTGGCTATACCACCTGCCACAGCAGAGAGGTTGGTGGTCAGGAACACATGGGAGATAGCCAAGCGATTCACCTCGCCACTGGCTGCCAACTGGCTGCCAGGGTTGAATCCGAACCAACCCATCCAAAGAATGAACACGCCAAGGGCTGCTAACGTGAGGTTATGACCGGGGATTGCTCGGCTCTTGCCATCTTTGCTGTACTTGCCCAAGCGAGGACCGAGTGCAATGGCACCAATGAACGCCAACACGCCGCCCACACTGTGTACGATGGCAGAACCAGCGAAGTCGTGGAACACATCGCCGAAGGTCGTCATCATGAAGGAGTCGGCAGCGTCGTTGCACAACCAGCCACCACCCCACGTCCAGTGACCTTCCACAGGGTAGATAATCAGCGAGATGAAGGCACTGTAAACCAAGTACATCGAGAACTTCGTGCGTTCAGCCATCGCGCCACTCACAATGGTGGCAGAGGTGGCGCAGAAGACCGTCTCGAATATCAGGAAGCCCTCCACGGGAAGGTCGCCCTTGTAGAAAGAAAGGTCGCCCCAGTTAGGCATACCAACGAATCCGCCAAGGAGGTCGCTACCAAACATCAGGCCGAAACCTATGAAGAAGAACAACAGGGAGCCGAACATGAAATCGACAAAGTTCTTCATCAAGATGTTTGCGGCATTCTTACTGCGTGTGAATCCTGCCTCACATAAGGCAAATCCTGGTTGCATCCAAAAGACAAGTATGGCAGCCAACAGCATCCATACGGTGTCGAGTGATAATCCTATTTCGTTCATAATTGTGTTTTGTGTTTGCATGATTTGTTTCCGTGCGGCCACAGGAACAAGTTCCAAGGCTTCGCCCGGTTGCAATGTTTGTGTTGTAACTAATTTTCTTAGGACCTTTAGCAGAACCTATAAGCCTTATTTTTTGTCTCTGAGCACCGTGTCGCCGTGCTCACCCGTGCGGATGCTCCATGTATCAATCATGTCGCTCACAAAGATGCGCCCGTCACCGATTTCGCCCGTATGAGCCACCTGCAAAATGACCTGCACCGTTGGCTCCACGAGGTGGTCGCGACATACGATGGTCACAGCCATGCGCTCTATCATATCGGTCGAATACTGCACGCCACGATAGATTCTTTCTTCGCGGCTCTGCCCGATGCCGTGAACGCTGTGGTACTCAAACCAGTCAATGTCCGAATTGAGCAAGGCTTCTTTCACCTCCTCAAACTTGGTCTTTCGGATGATTGCTTCAATCTTTTTCATACCTTAAATGTGTTTTAATTTGTGTTTTTAACTTCGTTTTATCACTCATTGCAATGAATCTGGCGACAAAGGTACAGCATTTGCGCTTAATATGCAACATTTTGAAAGCAAAATAATTTATTTTACGACAAATATCAATAAAAAACACACCGTTTAATATAAAAAAGGTTATTATTTCTTTGTTTGTATTTCAAAACGTCGTATCTTTGCAGCGTAATTCAAGAACATAATAATCACGACACAAATATCATACACCAAATGGCACGCAGGATACACTTCACCAAGATGCACGGAGCAGGCAACGATTACATCTATGTTGACACATTATTATATAATATAGAAGACCCGTCGGATGCGGCACGCGCATGGAGCGACCGCCACAAAGGTATTGGAGGTGACGGCTTGGTGCTGATTGGACGTCCTGACGAGAAAAACGAAGCTGAAGCAGACTTCACGATGCGCATCTTCAACGCTGACGGCTCAGAGGCGATGATGTGCGGCAATGCCAGCAGATGTGTCGGCAAGTATCTCTACGACAAAAAAGTCACAACACAAACACAAATTCGTCTGCTCACCCTCTCGGGAGTCAAGGTGCTGGACTTGCACCTTGCTCCAGAGGGCGTGGTGGATTTCGTTACGGTTGACATGAATGCGCCGATATTGGAGAACGAGAAGCAGTTCACCCCCAATATCGGCATACAGCCCGAGGGAACTTTTGTTTCGATGGGCAATCCTCATTATGTAATCTTCGTGGACAACATCGAGACGGTGGATGTCACCGCTGAAGGTTCGCGGTTAGAATACCACCCTGCGTTTCCCGAACGCTGCAACATCGAGTTTGCCGAAGTGCGTCCAGACGGCATCCGAGTGCGCGTTTGGGAACGTGGAAGTGGCATTACGATGGCTTGTGGAACAGGGGCTTGCGCCACTGCTGTGGCGGCGGCACTGACGGGACGTTGCGGACGCAAGAGCCACATCATCATGGATGGTGGCACGCTTGACATCGAATGGCGAGAAACGGATAACCATGTATATATGACCTGTCTCTGAGACACATCTCCGAGCCCAC
>CAMWJL010000009.1 GCA_947174565.1 uncultured Prevotellaceae bacterium
GAATCGAAACGAGGGAAGAAAAGGAGGGGAACAGAAAAAAGAGAGGCGGTGTCGGGTGACACCGCCTCTCAGGCTAATAAAGAAAAAGTTTGTTCCGATGGGGAATCTTTATCTCTTGGGAAGTTGGAGGAACCAAGGGCGACCTGCCATGCGCGAAGTCTCGCCATACTGCTTTGTGATGTAAGCAGGCATTGTGATGGTTGCTCCCAGCGAGCCGTTACGCATCTGGTAACGCATTAGGTCGTAGAAGCGATGGCCTTCAAACATTCCTTCGAGAGCCTCTTCTTCCAGAATGAGCTGTGCGACACGGGCTTGACGTTTTGCGCGCGCGTCATTTCTGTAATAGTTCCTGATTGCAGCATTGACAGCCTCATACGCTTCCACCAACTGGTTGTACGCCTCTTCTGTAAACTCCTGTTCTTCCGTGACGCCCTCTTCTGTCACATACGTCACTTTGGCATAAATCTTAGCGGTTTCGTCGATGTCCTCAGAACCTTCCTCGGCTGCCTCGGAGTCATCATCGGTCTCATAGATTTCCACATCCGTTATAGTGCCAGCAATAGGACTCTTTGCCTTGATTGCTTCCAAATCCGCTTTCATCTGCGCATCATTCGGGTCGTCCAGCCAATAATACTTGTCATCGTACTCGGTATCGCCTGAACCGAAAGAGTGGATACCAATTTGTGGCTTGAGACCCTGCGGAACAGAGATTGAGCTACTATGCTCAGGAGTACGCTTATCAGGACGTGCAAAGACATTGCTTGACCAGATGACGAACGAACCTTTGGTTTGGTCGTTCAGTTCCGCGTCATCACGATACTTTTCTTCTTCCTGAGCCGCAATCCTTGGGCACACAGATTTGATTTTACACAAATCATCAAATTCGTCCTGCGAGATGATGGAGCGGTCAGCCATTGTCTCATACGCCAAACCATATCTCAAGACAGCGTATGCAGTCTCGGGGAAACCAGCACCGTTCAACGCCTCTGCCATGTGCAGGTAGAGAATTGGGATGCGGAGATAAGGAACATAAGCCTGACGAACATCCTCTCTGGGGGTACTACCACTACCATTCAGCCACTTGAAGATGTATGACCTCTCTGTGCTCAGATTCTCATTATACTTTGAGGCAGAAGGATCGCTGCTCATGGTATATACCGAAGAAAGGCGCAAGTCACCCTTCAACAATGGGTTACGATACAAGTTAACATCTTCTGATCCTACGCGGATATAACTCTCTGATGCGCTACGGTAATCATAGAAGATGAACTTCTGCGCAGCCGAGATGTCCTTAATGCGCTGAGATGGCGCTACTGCAGGATAGTAGTTGTTCTTATACATCGAGTTGAAAATCTCGCTGATGTTGTTGTAGTTGCCATAGAACGCTGCGGTGTCGCAAGGAATCACACCCAAGTTCTCGTCGGTCTGCGTGGCACGGAAACGGACATAGTAAGAATCTTGATAATCATTGGTACCAAAGTTATCACCATCCCAACGATCCCATGTCTTCACATAACGACCTACATTGCGCTCTTCGCCTGGATAGCAGAAGAAATCGTGATACATGCTCACAGCTTTCTCATAGTCAGCAGGGTTGCCAGAGCAAGTACCCTTCCACAGATAGAGTTCAGCCAAAAGCGCACGCACAGGAATGAAGAAGTTGCCAAAAGAGATTTCGTTCCACTTACCTGAGTAGCTGGGGCGCAACTCATTGTTCTTCTCCATAGAAGGATACTTCTGCAAGTCATCGATGCACTTATCAATGATTGCTTCCATGCCGAGCACGTTCTCGGGGTTCGCCACAATCGCTTCGGCGGCATCCGTTGTCAAAATCGGATGCTGCACGAAAGGCACTGCACCATAGATTTTAGCCAATTCGAGGTAGCACCACGCACGGAAACACTTCGTAGCACAGATTTCTCGCTCGTATTTGTACGTTCCATACGTTTTCTGGAGCGAATCCACGTATGCGAGATAGATGTTGCACGAGTTGATGACAGCGTAGTAATCTGCTGGCTGGTTATAGATGTTGCCCGCTTTTTTGATGGGGTCATAAGGTTGGGTCTTGTCTGGCGTATTGTCATACAATCCCTGCAGATGGGCGGTAGCGTGGATAGGGTCCACATCCAGCAAGTCTGCACGCACCTCACCCAGCAGCACGGTGCGTTCTGCCAGTTTCTGCATGCGCTGCACAATGCCCATCATCTGATAGATGGTGTCTTTGGGAGCGAGATCGGTGGTCACAAGATTGTTCTCCGCCTCAAACATGTCTTCGCAAGACGTTGTGGCAGCTCCTATTCCCAACAGCAGCAAACCACATGTTATGATTGATTTTACTTTCATAATCGTAATAGTTGCAAATTAGAGGTTAATCTTCACACCCAGATGGAAGCTACGTCCTGACGTGAGATAGCCAGCGTCAATGCCCTGCATCAACACGCCATTTCCACAAGACACTTCGGGATCTGAGCCAAGATACTTGGTAAAAGTCAACAGGTTGTTAGCCGCAGCCCATACCGTCAGTCCCTGAATGTACTCATTCTGAATAGGGAGCTTGTACGACAGGGTGATGTTCTTCAGCTTCAGGTAAGAGCCGTCTTCAATCCAGCGGTCAGAGAAGCGGGCGTTGCCCATTGGGTCTCCATAAGTAATCTTAGGAATATCAGTGACTTGATTCTCAGCCATCCAACGACGATCCAATGCCTTGGTCTGGTTGATGAACATCGAACCACTCTCCAAAAGTGAACGCTGGTAGTTGTAGATGTCGTTGCCTAACGAATAGTTGAAGTTGGCAGACAATGCCCAGTTCTGTGCAAAGTGGAAGTTCAAGTAGATGTTACCGAAGATATCGGGATTGGGATCACCGATAATGAAGCGGTCGTCATCATCAATCTTGCCATTGCTATCCTTGTCAACAAAAATCATGTCACCAGCCTTGAAGTACTGCTTGTTATCGTTCTCATCCACAATGAACTTGCCATCGGCTTTGGCCTGTTCAGAATCACGATACACGCCCTTGGTCTTATAGCCGTAGAACACACCTGCGCTCTCGCCCACTGCTGAACGGATGGTGCCACCGTAAAGTTCGGTGTCGAAATAACGCTGTCCTTGTGGAAGCGACTTGATTTCGCTCTTGTAGTGACCTACGGATGCGCCCAAGTCGAACTTGAAGTTTTTCTGATTGACAATCTTGGCATTGAAGGCAATGTCACCGCCTGTGTTCGTCATCGAACCATCGTTCGTGTAGTAGTCGGTGAGACCTGCTACATAAGCCAATGTGCCCAGCGTAATCAGGTTGTTCGTCTTGGAATGATAGAAGTTGGCACGCAAGCTCAGGCGGTTGTTCAGGAAGTTACCTTCCAGGCCGATATTGCAACGGTTGGTTGTTTCCCAACGCAAGCTTGAGTTACCAATCTGTGACAGACCTATCGACGTGATACCATCCTGCAACAAGGCAGCAGCAGAGAGATAAGTCAGTGTTGCCGAGTTGTCCATGGCATCGTTACCTACAGACTCAAAGCCCACGTTCAGTTTCAGTCGGTTCACACCTGAAGTTGTGGGGAACCACTTCTCGTTGCTGATGACCCATGCGCCCTGAATGGAGGGGAACAGACCCCACGCCACACCAAACATCTTGAGACCAGCATCGACATCCTTACCGAAACGTGAAGAAGTCTCCATAGAGAGCTGACCAGTCAGGTAATACTTCTCCATGTAATTATAATCCACATTGGCGTAGTAAGCAAGCGATTTCCAATTCGTGTCAGAACCCTGAATCCTTCTGTTTGCCAAGTCATTCTTCATGTTTGGAGTCTTGTCCGTACCAGTATTGTCACCGCTGATGTGAGAAGAGTTGAATGTATCGCTCATGAAACGAGCACCTCCAAACAACTCAAGACGGTGTGCGCCATTGGGCAGCACTACCCAGTCGGCACGCGTGTCGGAGAAGAGGGCATCATGCTTTGTAAACAAAGAATGCTTTGAGTTCCGTGTCACAGCGATGTTACCATCCTTTAAATATTCAGGCATACCTTCCAGTGGTGTGAAATAATCCTCGTCAAAGCTCTGCATGGTGTAGGAAAAACGCTCCGTCAAACTAAAGTTTGCCGTTGGTTTCCATGTTGGCGCAATGGCGAGATTGATCATTGTACAATCCGAATGGTTCTTGTTCTTAGCCTCACCATTTTCCAAGATTCCCTTGGGGTTGGCGATGGATGCCTTCTTGCCGACTGCTTCATCCAAATAGTCATCAGCATCGGCGATGAACGATGTCACATGCGACAGACCGCCAGCCTCCTTGGTGAAGTCGTAAGGACTCAGGAATGGAGCCTTGGCATAAGACAAGAAACCTGGAGAATCCAGTGACTGAAGATGGAAGTCTGACTTCAGACCATCGCTGCGCAAGTTGCGCGTCACGTTCGTATAGCTGGCATCAAACTGCGTTGAGAACCACTTGTTCAGCACAATATCCGTGTTGAATCGGATGTTGAAACGCTGCATGTCGTTCATCTTCAGCGTTGACTCTGTGTCCAAATAGCCTACAGAAAGGTTATACTGTGCCACATCGTCACCACCCTGGATAGCAATGCCATAGTTCTGAGTCCATGCCTCACGATAGACCTCATCGCGCCAATCCGTGTTGTTGTGATACATATTATAATACAAGTAATTCGGATCGGTGTTCAAGAACTTGAACTCCGTCAACTTTGTATCTGTAGAGCCGAGCATTTCTGCTGCGTAAGCACGATATTCGCTGGCGTTCATCATGTCCAGTCCTTTCGGGATGAATTCCACACCTCCAGAAATGTTCACATCAATGCGTGTTGCCATTGAGTGACAACGCTTTGTCTTAATGTTGATTACGCCATTGGCAGCTTTAGCACCATAGATGGCTGTACCATTCTTCAGCACCTCCACTGATTCGACATCTTCCATGTTGATGGCTTGCAACAGGTTGTTGAAATACCCCGTATGAACCATGCCACCATCTGAATACATCTGGTCGTAAACGATACCATCTAAAATAATCAGCGGCATGGCATTAGAGTTCAGCGAGTTCAAGCCGTTGATGAACATCGAAACACCCTGACCTGGAATGGCTGAACGCTGCATGCCACGCACGTCACCACCCAAGCGGTTCTGAATCTCCTGATCCACTGTAACGGCTGTTGATTCTTCAAAATCAGACGTTGACACGGACCTTGTTCCTGTCGTCTTCGCTGTGTAGTCAGGCAGATAGGTGTCAGCATAGAGTGCCACGTTTACACCCTCCGTTTTGCCGTTGAGTGCCACTTGCACCTGATTGTAACCTTCCAACTTTACCCACAGAGACGTAACGAACTTGGGAACATTGATGGTAAATTCACCATTCTCGTCCGTCATGGCGGTATAATTCTTGTTGTTGTATGACTGCAGTTGCGTACCTGCCAAAGGCTCGCCCGTTGCAGCGTCCACAACCTTACCCTTCACCTCTATGGTTGGGTACTTTTTCATGGGCTTGGCAGGCTTTCTTGGCGCAGCCACCACCTCGGCAGCCTCAGTAGCTTCAGGGGTATCCACCTCGTCCTGTGCAGCCACAGGCAGTGCGCCCATCAAGAATCCCATTGCTGCGAACCCGTATTTACAGATGCGCAGGACATTTGAGCTGTTATATGCTTGCATATTCTTCATTCTTGTCAAGATTTAATTATCTTCTTCCTCGTCTCCAGCTTCCTCGGTTCCCTCGCCTTCCATAGCAGCTTCAGTCGCTTCCAAGTCAGGCACGAGAATAAAGTCCGAAATCAGCATTTCACGGGAGTACGTAGTCTTCACTTCACTCGATTTAGCCGTAGAGGACAACTTGATGATAACGCCCTCGTCTGAACGTCCATAGTAGGCATTCTTGAAGGTAAACTTACCCAAGTAAAGCGTATCCGTGTAGTTCTCATACTCGTCAGGAGTTATGATGAAGTTTTTGCCTTCACCACTGCCCTCAGGTGGTGTCAAATCCGTATAATACTTCTTGTTCGTAGAGTACTCTCCCTCTTCGTTGCGCTCGTAGATACGCACGTTGAACTTATAGCCTCTCTCGTCCTTAGACTTATCGACAAGCGTTCCATCGCTATCCGTATAGCCATCCTTCGCCCAAATAGGACAGGTGACGAGGTAGAGGTCATACGTACCCGACAAGGTGTTGTACAACTTGAAGCCCACTTCCACTTGTGTTGAGGTGTTCTTGGCTGTCACATCTGTGAAATGGTATGAACGTGTGACGACATCCACCTGCACAGGATTTCCTTCTTCGTCCAGCACAAGATTACCCTCCTCATCTTTCTGATAGACAGGAGCATCAAAAGTAGCACTTTTCTCAGAGATGATACCTATACCTTTTGTGAACTCAGGCGTGGTTGTCGTCTGGTCGATATAGTGTCCCCGTGCCCAGAAAGCACGCTTGTAAAAGAACTGCTCCACTGGTGTCATGGGGTAATCATTCACCAGATAGCCTTCACCATTCGAGCAGGCGACGGGATTGTTAGGATTGTCCGCCTTCATCTTACTGATGAGGTTGTTTACTTCCTTATCCGCTGGCAAGCCACGAGCTGGTGACTTCGTGTAGTACACGCCATTAGGCCACTCTGTACCTCTCGTGCTGACGTAGTAGGTTGAGATGAGTGAATCCTCCATGTGCAGATTGGCATTGCGATTGAAGAAGAGGTCACGCATCGCAAAGGAACCTGCATAATAGTGTGTCAGCGAATCGACTGTACCTGGACGCAGACGGTCCTCCACGGGGTTGAACTTCAAGAGTGAAGCCGCCAAGTTATAACGCTTCTGCCATGCAGCATCCGAAGGAATGATGGCGATGAAACTGGAGTCCTCATCATAGATTTCTGCTGACATGGCATCCAGCACCAGGTTCGTGTGCGTTGTCACGCTATCCACCCAAATCTTGTTACCATTTTCATCTACACCACGGCTCACCGAGCGGCTCTCATCCAAAACGTCCGAGTCTTGTTCCTCGATGAAGGCATAGAGCGAGCACTCCTTCTTCCCTTCCTGATCAGAAGCGAGATACTGGTCACGAATCAGTTCATTGATGTTTGGTATATATTTGTTCTCTCCATCAATGATGTGCAGCACGCCATTCGTGCATGCCAAGTTCGGATCCAAAATCCGCAGGTCTCCGAACAAATCCTTCTCGGCATCTGTCATGGTCACCAACTTTTGGTTCAGCAGGGTAATCTGCTGGTCGCTCATGTTCTGCGACACCGCATAACGCGTCATGTGATTCTTGATGAACCGATCGATGACCTGCTGCTTGTCTGTAGCAGCCAGTTCCAACCATGAATCCTTATTGTAGGTTCCGTTGGCAGGTGCCCATATCGTATAGATGTTCTCTGAGGCGAGTTCTCGCTGATAATCCACCGCCTTAACGATGTCAGCAAAATCGCTTGCATTCTCCTCTATCGCCTGGAAAGTGCTTCCTGCATAACCATTGGAAGAAGTTGCGTCATAGTGATCGTCCCATGTATCCGTACACGACAGCATCACTGACACACCAGTCACGGCCAGCAGTCCCCATCTGAGCGTATTCTTGATATTATTGTTCATAATCTTGCTTTTCTTAATTAGTGATTACCATTTATCCTCTGCAATATACTCATTTGCGTAGATGGTTCGAGGACACAACTCGATGAAATCGAAGTTCAGCTCATTATCCTCCGAGTCAATCATCTGTTGGATACGCATGTACTGGTCAGTCTTACCATCGGTAGTGAACGTTCCCAAAACCCTGCGAATCGTGTTGTTTTGGCTACGGAAACTGCTATTGATATCCGAATAGGTGTTGCCGAGCGCAATGTAGTTACCAGGTCCCTTCATCCATCCTTGGTTATGAATGGTCTTGTCGAAGGCATTGATAGCTTCATCATCACCCAAGCTCTGGTCGTTCTTGAAACCGAAGAGTGCTTCTCCGCTTGGACGCATGTCGAACGGAATGCCCTGAGCGTGCATCTCCTTCGGATCAGGACTTGTACCCAGATATGCCTGCATGATACCACGAGACTTGAAGCCTACACAAGTCATGAAACGAACCTCATACGTACCAGCTGGCACAGGTGGCAACTTGACAATGAAGTCGAATCGTCCTTTAATGATGATTTCATCGCCTTCATACGACCAGAACCAGATATAACGTGGACGTACATGGAGGTGCGTATTATCATTATAGATAAAGTTCTTCGCTGCACCGGCCTTGAAACCCAAACAACGCGCCTTGTTCGTCAGCGGATTGTAGTTCTCACCTGCGCTGTTCGCATACATACCATCGGTAAATTCCTCATATTCAAATCCACGTGCGCCCGATGTCATGAAGTCAGGTGACAATGTAGAAGTGTCCATGCGGATACGCTCGTTCAACACATACTCCTGTGTATGTTTGCCATATGTGATGATGTCGTCAATGTAGAAGTAACGACCATTGCGACCGATGGAGGTGAGACCTTCGCCCAACTTCGCTTTCATGTCATTATCGGTAGCAACCTTCGCACCACGCTCAAATCGACCATATTGGTCAGGACGCTTCTGCACACCACAACGGTTGATGTACAGACCTGCTTCACTACCAGAGGGGAAGGAGAACTTCATTAGTGAATGTGGCATCACCGTTTCATAATAGTCACAGATATCAGCTTTACGTCTGTTGAAAGCCTTCGCCATCTGCTGGTTTCTTGAGCCATCCATATAGGTCAACTTGTAATAAGCGCCATCAAATGGCAAGATGTGATAAGCAACGAAACGGTTCAGGTAGTTCTTAGGATCCTTCTCATCCGTCACGTTCTCATCTTCCGGATACATCTCCTTGTAGATGTTCTTTGCGTATTCAGCCAGCTCATCCACAGTTGTGATGCCCTTATTCTCAAGCACTTCATCAGGTTCAACAAAGACCGTATATTTAATGTAACGCCGTTCCATATAGGCCACGTTGTCACACTCGGCTGCCGTATGAACCACCAGCGTCTTGTTGGTCCAGTCCACAGAGTCACTGCCCACCGAATAGTTCTTGTCAATCAGGTCTTCACCATTCAGTGCCTCCAGCAATCCTGTGCGTTCCAAAGCCTGACGGAAAATACTGATGTTATCATCTTTCTCCAGCATACTCTGAAGCATCTGATTATTACGACCTACAACCATACCTACCGTGTGAACCACACCATTGCTCACAGAGTCATCCACATGGGTCAGACGGGCATTGTTGTTGATGTACATCACCAGTTGAGGATCACCGCTCTCATCCGTTTCCTCCACAGATGAAATGGTCATATACAGATCCAGCATGTTCGTCTTTCCGTAAGATTCGCTGGACTGGTCAGACGTGAAGTAAGCTCTGCCTTCGATGATGGAGTTGAGGGCGATTGTGTCACAATCCTCCTTTGACAAATCTTCCACCGATGCCGCATGCTTCTCTTCCAGATACGTCTTCACCGCATCGTTCGTGGGCGCGAAGACGGTATAAGAGCCATAAGTACTCAAGAGATTCATCAGACGGAGGTTTTCCTTCTCGCCCGTGGCACGCTCCAGAATCTTGACGAAATCGCTGTATTCCTCTCGATTCTTCAAAAAGTCGGCTGCATATTCCTTGGTGGAGGTGTAGTAGTTCTCCACACCCGGATCGTCAGAGCAGCCCACCAACATGGCTGGTATAGCGGTGCAAACACCCAATGCCAATGCCATGAATGTATCTTTCAATCGTTTCATATCCTTTAGTTTTTAACTGTTTCTTCTTCATCATAATAAGCCGGATTCTGTTTCAGCTTGGGGTTCACCTTCAGCTGAGCCTTCGCAATCGGCATATACATAAAGTCCATGATGCCCAACTTCACCTTCACAGCAGCACTCTCGTAGCGGCTGCTCAAGGCTGCGCGGAACGAATCCATGCTACCTTCACGGCGAGCAAAGCGCACCAAATCGTAGTAGCGTTTCGCCTCGAACAGGAGTTCACGACGACGTTCGTTCAAGAGCAGCGTCTCAAAGGAAGCCTTGTCCGTATAGCTGTTACGCTGAGGCAACATCTTCGTTGACTTTCTCAAAGCATAAGGGTTTGAGCGCGCGAAGACAGCCACAATCAGATTGAAGGCATCATCATACAATGCTTCGGGTGTTGCCAAAGAAGCACCTTCTACAGCGACCTTACGCTTTGCTGCGGAAGCACCTTCCTCGTTACCCTCCTCTTCATTCTCATCGTTCTCGTTGTTCTCGTCCTCAGCGGCCTGTGCCATGTCGGTCATGTTGCCAGCCAACTCAATTTCAGCCTCTGCACGGAACAGCATGATTTCAGTCATGCGGTAGAATATCCAGTTCTCATACTGAGAGTTTGTGCGGCGTGGACTCTGCTCATACGTCATTGGTTCAAACCTCTGACCTACCTGACCATATCTGCTGTCATCTCCAGTATAGCCAGCCATACTTGATGAAACCACATACTTATTGATTTGGAAACTACCACCTTCCGTGTATCGGAATGGTGCCAAAGCACGATAGTCAGATGGCACAACAAACAAACTCTTGTCATCGTATGTTGTTCCATTTGGAGTGGATTGCATCATGTCAGCATTGGCATACAATGAACGAGATTCATTACCAGTCTTTTCATCCACGCTGCCATACATGTTTGACACGTCAGCGTTCTTCTTTTCCTGGTCAGAAGTCGAGTTCGGGAAGGTCAGCTCAAAAATGGATTCATACGAGTTACCCGTACCAAAAATCATGTTAAAGGCGTTAGGTCCCGTCTGTGCAGAACCACCAGTGTTTTCCTCTGCCAACAGGGGATAACCATACTGTGTATATACCTTGTCATCCACTACGGTCATGAGGTTCGTACCTACAGCCTGCCTGTTGTTCTCGTTGAACTGCTGCTGCTTGAACGCCAGCACCCAGTCACAACACTCAATACACTTCTTGTAGTTCTCATTCTGTTCTGCCTTACCAAGATTTGCATCAGAGGCTTTCCAGAGATAGAGTTCCGCCAAGATGGCATACATCGCCGCACGAGTGATACGACCCGTATTGTCCTGATAGCTCGTGTATTGCTTTGGAGCAGCATTCTTGCTCGCCTCCAAATCAAGAATCAACGTATCCAAAATGGTTTCAAAAGGTGTCGCTGGAATCTGATAATTGATATTGTCATCAATTGATGGCTCCATCGAGAAAGGAACATCCTTGAAGGTCTTGATAAGCGTGAGGTAAGAGATGGCACGCAGTGCCTTACACTCCGCAATATTGATTGCCAACTCCGAACTGGTGTAGTTCGGGTCTTTCTCCGCCACCTGAGGGGCGTAGTAGATGACCGTATTGCATCGGTTGATGACATTGTAGTAGGCACTCCAATCGCAGTAAGAGCTTGTTGATTTGATTGTACCTTTCATCAAGTTCTTCAATGCTTCATTGGTTTGCGAAGTCTCTTCCACATTGTCAGAGCGCGTTTCACCCCACACAATGAGCTGGCTCACATAGCCCCCATCCTGCATGGCCGAATAGCATGAAGTGACCACACTCTCCACATCAGCCTTGTTGGTCCAATAGTTCTCCAGCACAACTTCATTGAGCGGGAGCAAGTCGAGGGAGCAAGCGCACACGCCCATGCCGACCACCCCGGCTGCCACAATGGCTTTTATTGTTTGATTTATCTTATTCATATCGTGTAATCGGTTAAACTGTTAGAAAGTGATAGATGCTCCCGCAGTGAAGGACTTTGCGCGTGGTGTACGCGAAACGTCACTGGCAGGATACCATCCGCCTTGTGGATGCTCTGGGTCAGCACCTGAGTACTTGGTAAGTACGAAGAGGTTGTTTGCCGACAGGTTGAAGCGCAAAGCCTTGATACCCCACTTCTTGAGCATCTTGGGGTCGAAGGTGTAAGAGAGCTGCGCATAGTTCAGTCGGATGAACGAAGCATCCTCCACAAAGCGGTCAGAACCCAAATAGTTATAGGTTGCAAAACCTGTCTGCGTTGTGGCTGCACGTGGCATGAGGCAGTCACGACCGTAGAGGTCTCCCTCTGTGTGCCAACGCCAGTTCACGGCTCTTGACTGGTTTTGGTTGGTTGCCATGTTCTCCAAGCCCATGCGTGCCTCGTTGATGACCTTCTGACCATAACGATAATTGAACTGCAGGTTGACACTCCACTGTGCATAGTTGAACCTGAAGCCGAAACCACCCGTGAGCTTAGGCAAAGAAGAACCCAAATAAACAATATCCAATTCATTGATTTGACCGTCGTGGTTGACATCCTCATAGATGGCATCACCGCCCACGAAAGGATACTGCTTACCATTGTAGTCGAAGTACATCATCTTTGGATTACCCGCAGAGTTGAGCACGACCTCGCCCTTCGCATTCGTAACGACTGGTGCGTTAGGACCACTCACGCCCTTCACTTCCTCTTCGGAATAATCCGAGTATTGGTAAACGCCTTTGAAACGGAAACCATAGATAGAACCCAGCGGGTTGTGCAGCTGCACACGAGAGAGGTACTGCTCATTCCTATACTCAAATTCCTTGTTGATGGATTCCAACACGGTTTCGTCCATCGTCAGGATTTCGTTACGGTTGTTAGCGAAAGTCAAGTTGAAGTCCATGGAGAACTTACCGAGTTTCACCACCTTATGACCATTAACGTTGAACTCCCAACCCTCGTTGCGCATTGAACCTACATTGTGGTTTGACAGCGATGTATAACCCGATGATGAAGGGATGGCATAGCCGCCCATCAACAGGTCGGTGGTCTTTTGAGTATAGATAGACAAGTCACCGTCAATCAGTCCATCGAAGAAACCGAAGTCGAAACCAAGGTTCCAAGTCTCCTTCTCTTCCCACTTCAGGGCAGTGAGACGGATGTTGCTTGGATAAGTAGCAGTACCGTTCAGATAAGAGCCACCTGTCGCATACTTAGAATAGTACAAGCCTTCCTGACCTGGAGAGTTACCTACGATACCCCAGCCCGGACGGATAGAAAGCATGGAAATCCACTTCACACGTTCCATCCAAGGCTCGTCGCTGATGTTCCAGCGGAACGACACACCAGGGAAGTTACCCCAACGCTTGGAAGGACCGAATCGTGTTGAACCATCGCGACGGAGGGTGACATCGGCCACATACTTACCTTTCCAAGCATAGTGCAACTGGAAGAGGAAGTTCTCAGAACGTCCTTCACCCGCACCACTGCCGAAGCCAGTGTTGACACCACCTGCTGAAGGCGATACGATGTGGGCATCGGTCGTTGGCAACCACTTGTTACCCAGATTTTGGCTGGATGAAGAGCTTTCGCCGTACTCGAAACGTGCCATGAACAAGAGGGAGTGACCTTCGTTGTTGAAGTGTGGCGTGAACGTCAGTGTGTGACGGGTAGAAAGTCCGTGGCTCTTATAGCTGGATGAAGATGCACTGTTGTAGTTGTTGTCTGACCAGTTAGAAGACAGGATAGAACCAGGGAAGAAGGAATCCGTGTTGCTCGTTCTGATGTCGAAGCGAATCTGTCCCTCATACTTCAAACGATGCTGATCAGCCTCTGTACCGAGGATGTCGTAAGAAAGGATAAACTCAGGACGGAGCTGCACAATCTTCTCATTGAGTCTTGCCAAATGGGCGATAGCCACAGGGTTGGGGAGCGCATACTGGTCTTTCAGCAGGTCATAATCAGAGAAGTTACCTGAACCTGCATTAAAGCCAGCTTCCTCTTTCGTGAGGAAAGGATTCATCGTGTAGAAACGATCCGTATCACGTCCGTTCTCCTCCTCATAGATGGAAAGGTTTGGCATCTTCTTGAGCGCAATACCCAACAAGTCGCCATAGGCTTGGTGATTCTTCTTATTATTATAATATGTCAAGTCGAAGTTGCTCGCCACCTTGATGCGGTCGCTGACAAAGTAGTCGAGGGCTACACGCGTGGTGTAACGGTCAAACTTCTGCTTGATGGCAGTACCTGTCTCGGTGTGATAACCACCTGAGATACGGAAGTTTGCCTTTTCGCCACCACCCGACAATGCGATGTAGTGATCGTGGGTCTCACCAAACTGCTGAACGGCCTTACGCCAGTCAGTGTTGTCATTATACATATCATACTCCGAGAAAGCCTTGTTGTAGGCGATTTCAGGAATATAATCCTTTGACGTGTTGGTAGCAAAGCCTTTCTCCTGACGTGGGTTGAAGTATGCCTCTTTCAGATACATGGTGTATTCATCACCTGTGAGCAGTTCATAGCCATTAGGCTGCCAGTTGCCCTTGAAGCTGTAAGAATACTGAACGGAGGTCTTACCTCTGCTACCACGCTTGGTCTTGATTTCGATTACACCGTTGGCACCCTGCGAACCCCAAATAGCAGTAGCAGCAGCGTCCTTGAGGACGGTGATTGACTCGATATCCTCAGGATTGACGCAGAGAAGCTCGGCAAACTTGTCTTCGTTGGCATTGGTGTAGTCGAAGTCGGAATCCATATCGTCCATCCACACGTTGCCGTTCACCACGATGAGGGGGTTGGCATTACCATTGATGGTGCTGACACCACGCAGACGCATGGTGGTTCCCGCACCGAGGTTACCAGAGTTGGACACGATGTCAAGACCAGCGATACGACCTTGCAGGGCTTCATCGACAGAGGTCATTGCCACACCCTCGAATTCCTTCATGTCGATGGTCTGACTTGCCACAGAAATCTCGGTGACAGGAATCTGCAAGCCTGAGCTTTGGGTCTTGCGGACACCCTTGATTTCCACTCCTGGCAGGATCGTGTTGCTCTTCAGCACGATTCTGCCCATAGCACGCTTGGTGATGGGGAGCGTGACGGTCTGGAGACCGATGTAAGAAATTCGGATCTTATCCTTAGGACTAACAATCTTGAATGAGAAGTTACCATTGATATCGGTCACTCCATGGGCAACGATACGGTTGTTGTGGTCGATTTCGACGACGTTACACATCATCAACGGGTCAAATTCGTCCCACACCTGACCACTGATAATATCGCCCGCTTTCACTTGTGCGCTGAGCGTCAGCGTACAGCACACGAGAAGCATTAGTATTGATAATATTTTCTTCATGATAGGTTGGATTAGCGTCGTTTAGCGGAAGTTGTAACAGAAAGCGGTTTCTTGACGTAGATGAACTGCGACGGAATCGTCTTTCCGTCCTCCGTCGTCTTATCATCCCCTGTTACAGAATAAAGCAGCGGATGATCGATGGCATGAATGACCGCAAACGAATAGTTGGCCAACTGCACCTCATAAGGATTGAGTTCTCTACCCTGATCCGAATAAGAATTGATCCAGTATTCTGTCGCCATCATGTTATACAGCCCCTTGTCAGTCAACACATGAGCCGTGTTGCCACGGTTGTCAGTAACCGTAAGGTCAGAAGCAGAAACATTCACTCTCAGTCTGTAAGGAGTTCCTGGTGAATACAGACCTGTGTAGTATTCAACGCCTGAATAGGTGCCATCGGCATCTTTCGTGAGCGAAGAACCATTCTTGAGTTCGTATTTCGTACCCTTAATAGTCACAGCAATGAACTTGCCCTGTTCGTTCTGTTCCAAAGCGTCTTCCGACACACCGTCCACCACTTCAATGGCTGGTGTCATCTCAGTCTTGCCTGACTCATAAGTGCCAGACTTGTTGTTTGAGCCTCCGTCGATAAAGACTGCATTGGATTGAAGGTGATACTTGACGAAATCCAGCCAAACTTCCTTGATGGAGTCGGCTTTTGTGTACCGATAAGCGTCGTCCTCTTCCTTGCGCAGTACGTCCAACTCTTCCGCCTCTTCATAGTCTTCAACCGTGGGAAGTCCCATGGCAAAAGCCTCGTCCATGGCAGCGTCGGTCGGTGCATAGATGGTGTAGTGGTAGTTGTCGAGCATATAGGCATACTTTTCCGTGGAGTTGGCGCCCTCATTGCCCACCACGTCCTTATCTTTCACATTTGTCAGGTTGCCATATACTTGGTCGGCAGCAGTCCATTTCTCACGCTTTACGGCCTTGGTGAAAGCACCGCACTTTTCCATGATGGAGAAGAACTTGGAGAACTCTCCCTGACTGCCATCCTCTGGCTCTGCATGCTTTGCCAATGTCTTTGCCACTGACATGTTCGTACCTTCCACAACCCCATTCACCACATAGGTGTGACCATTTTCCATGGTGTAAGTGCCCTGTGAAGGCATTGGCAGACCATCGCTGTTTTGCAATGCACCACTTACGTTCACGTCTTCACCCGAAAGGGCTTCAATCTTCACATAGTTGTTGCTCTTGGTCTTGTAGAATTGCTTGCCAACTTCGTATGGCTCAATCACAATGGCGTTGTCGAGGATGTACTCCAAACGGTCGCGCAATACGGTCTTCGTCACAGAACTACCTGATGACGTGAACGGAATGTATTGCATGTCATTGTTCTTGTTGATGTCGGCGATGGATGAACCAACTTCCTTCCACCCTTCTCCATCAACATACTCACAATTATATACTTTAGCCTTGATAGGACCTGCAGCACCGCTTTTCTCAGAGGGCTCGTAGTAGAACTTCCACATCTGAGGGCCAGTGGTTTTACCGAAGGAAAGAGGGTCGATGAAAGATGCCATACCCTCGTTTGAAGGAATCAGGAACACATATCTTGACACCATAGAATTGAGGTAGGCTTCGTAGTTCAGCGACTCGATGGCACTTGCCATCATGCTGAAACGTCCCTTGTCAATCACTGCTGGGAAATATACCGAGCGGTAGGAAGCTGGAGAGAAGACCTTGTTGGTCTTATACACCATACCATTGCATGCCAAGAATACGCTGTCCACGTCGGCAAGCGTGATGTCCAGTGACATACCTGCATCGTCCAGCATGTGGTCGAACTGAGAAGGAACTGCCTTCACGAAAGAAATGAACTGGTTGGCATTGACGAGCTGACGCAATACGTCGGTCGGGGTGTTGTCAAGTGTTCCGTAGTAGTCCTTGACAATCTTACCATTACCATTTTCAAACCACTCGTCGAGGGCTTCGTCGGAAGGAACGAGCATGACTGCCATGTCCTCCATCATACCGTCGCGAGCATTGAACATGTTGGGATAGTAAGCATTCCATCCTGGGTCGAACTTCAGCGTCACATCCGCACCGATGTTGTGGGTGTTGCCAGCCTTGTCGGTGGCTGTCGTAAATTCGCTGCCACCAGCTGAGAACTTGGAGAAGTAACGCTTGGCATAAACGGCTTCGTAGTCTTTGCCCTGACTGTTATTGTAGGCCTTGGTCAGACTCTCCTGATAGTCGGGCGCAGCGAAACGTTCGATGATGCGGCTGAACTTCTTCATGGTTGGGCTTTGACGGATGACTTCTGCCATGTTGTCAAGCGGAAGAATGACTTTGTCCACCTGATGGATAAAGCCGTTCTTACAGAAGATGTCGGACAGAATGACCTTGGATTCATTGATATAGACATCGTCGGACTGGCGTGTGCCTGGTGCCTGGTTGTACAGGAAGTCCACGTCGGCACTCTCCAGCTTGTTACCCTTCAGGAAACGTCCCGTGAAGTGAATCATGGGTGCTGGCGTGGAGGCATCGGTGAAGAGCACGATTGGCTCGGTGCCAGACTCAGCCTTCAAGGTGTTGAAGAGTTCGTTGTCGGGCAGGATGCCTTCGGGGTCGTCGGCAGAAACCACCGTTACGGAGTCGTAAAGGGTGGTTGATGACGGACGACGGCACACCTCACCGGGCACAGGACCCTGAGCCGTGGAGAGCATGGATGAGGAATAGGGGTTGTCAATCATCGCAGTGTAGAGCAGGAGCTTCTTCTGCGTCTGAGACAACTCGGCATAGTTCTTCACGCCCCATTTGTTGGACTTGAAGAACTCCTCGAATGCTGCATCGTTGGCAATAAACATAGTGTTACTACCCGTTTTGGACAAGACTTCTGTTTCGCCCAAATCGTCAATGAGTTTCAGGTAATACTTGAAGTTTCCCCGATCTTTCATGTAGCCATAGATGGTGTTCAGTCCCGAGGGCTGATCTTCATCGAGGTCGTACTTGTCGGTACAAGAGAAAACTCCTAAACCTGCAACAAGCAGCGCACCTCCTATTAGGAAGTGACTGCACAGTTTTTTCCTCTGAAAGTTATACAACATATTAAAAATAGATTTGTTTGTCTTCTTTAAGTTAGCAAAACTCGATTTGCAACTTTATTAAAAAGATGGTTAGCTAAAGTTGTTGCGGCAACATTTGGCCAAATTGCCGTTATAGACTTTGATAGCATTTGCAAAGAAACACATTTCCCAATACATAAACAAAAAAAATCTTAAAAAATAGGGATAATAGGTTAAAATTGTTGTATAGGGGGGTAAAAACGAGAAGAAAATGGCAAATCGGGGCAAAAAAAAACGTAGGACGAGAAGACGAAGTGAAGGGGAGGATGAAGACGGAATGGGTGAAGTGGAGTTGGCGGACACGGTGAATGGGGCTAAGTGGACACGGTGAACGAAATAATATGCGCACCCTGCGCGTGTTATTTCGCGCAGGGTGGCGGAAATGACACGCGCAGGGTGTGGAGATTCCTCTCTATCGTGCTGCAGGAATCTGTTCCCGAGGCGGACCACGGGAAGCGGCTGAGGATGAGGGACTAAGGGATGAGCACCTTCTTGCCGTTGATGATATAAAGTCCTCGGGACGGGTGTTGCACGGGGCGTCCCATGAGGTCGAAGACGCCTTGGCGTATGGTCGGGGCAGAAGAAGATGCTGGGGCTGCCAATGGGGCGATGCCCACGATGGTGCCTTCGCTGAAGGGGCTGACACGGTTGAGGAGGGTGTTGAGTCCCTTCACGTCGTCGGACGAAAGCTCACGGTTGTAGATGATGAGGTCGTCGAAGCGTGCTTCGGCTGAACCCCAAAAAGAGCCGAGGCCTAAGTAGAAGTAGGTGGCTGACTTGACGAAGTTGAGCACAAGGTCGCGGTCGAAGGTGTCTTTCGTCTCGCTGCCTGCATAGACCATGTTGCCTGACACATACTTGGTGCCGTCGCGATAGAAGGTGTAGCCGTTGGTCTTGGAATAGGTGACGGTGATGAGCCGCCAAGTGTTGGCATCAATGCGGTCAACGAGTTTGTACTGACCAGAGGCGTGGGTGTCGTTGGCTACGGGATAGTTGACATCGAACCAGTGACCTGCGTTGTCATTGAAACCGAGGTAGCTGTTGCCTGTGAAGTAAAGGCGTGGGCCAGAGGCTTTGGCTGTGGAGCCGCTGAAGAAACTCCACAGAGCATCCCAAGGGTTGGTGGCATCGGCACGGTTCACCCACAGGCTGACGGTGAAGCCGTCGAGGTCGTCCTGACCTGCCAAGGGGTTGGGCATACGGGTGTAGCTGTTGTTGCCGATGGAGCCAAAGGATTGGTGAAGGACTTGTCCGAAGCGGGCATAGTCGGTCTCCAAGACGGGATAGGCGGTGGAGGTGGAACTGCGACGCAGTTCGGCTGTCTGGGCTTCGTCGAAGAGGTTGACGGCTGGGGTTGCGTCGAAGTTATAATATGCTACAATGCCGGAGGTGGGGTCGCCCGTGACGGCTGTGGCTGGCTTGGCTGTGGCGTTGTAGGTGTTCTCCCAGAAGTAGTTGCCGCACGACAGACGGGCGGTCATAGTGAACTTCTGCTGTTCGGTTGGCGCGTTGTACTTGCCTTCGTCGGAGAGGACATCGGGCATGGAGGAGGTCCAAGAGAGGCGGACGTTCTCGATGGGATTGAAGAAGATGTCGAGATTCTTGGACACGCTGGTGAAGAGGCTTGGCTTGAGGTAGGTGGAGTTATAGAGTTGGTAGTTGCGCGAGAGGGCGTAGGCCGGCTGCAACTTGTAGCCCCACACGGGCACTCCGCAGTTGGTGCCTGAGGTGCCGATGGCGGTGAAACAGAGGACTTTGGAGGTGTTGCCTTCGAGGGTCTGCTCTACCACAACGCCGTTGTAGGTGTAGGAGCCAAGCTTGATTTGGAAGTAGGATGTGCCGTCGTCGGTGTATTTCCATGTGCCTGTGTAGGAGCCTGTGACAGTGCCGTCGGCCGAGAGATGGATGGTGGTCGGGGTGGCTTCTTGCATGTTATCGTGGTCGAGGCGGTAGGGGTGGACGAGGACATGGTAGTCGCCCTCGATGTCGGCTGCCGACCAAGGCTGGGTGGTGGCAATGGTCTCATCGGTGGTCTCTTCGCCATTGAACTGGAAGGGGGCGGTGCAGAGCCAGCCTTGCTTGTTGAGATACAACTGATAAGCACGGACGGAGTGACCCAATGTGCCATCATTGAACTTGGTGTGGGTCACGAGGAAGGTGCGACCCTTGTCGTCCTCACAGACGGAGTTGTGACCTTGGGCACACTCCCCTACTGTCATCAGCCCCCAATTATTCATGGCTCCGATGAGCTTCATGCCGCGGTTGTCGCTGGCGTTTTTGCCGTAGTTCAACACCCAAGAGGTGAAGATGGCGGACTTGCCTGCTGCATCTTTGTAAGGACCTGTGGGGCTTGTGGAACGGAAGACGCGCATCTCATAGCCGCCATCGGGGGCAAAACCGCCATAGCTCATGAAGAGGTAGTAGTAGGAGCCGATGTGCTGGATGTATGAGCCTTCGCCGCTGACGTAGCAACCGCCTGCGATTTTCGTTCCGAAATAGGCATCGCTGGTGGCGGCAGCGTTGGGTGTCGTGCCTGTGCCTGCGTAGGTATAGGTATAATCGCGGAGACCTGTTTCTTTGTCAAGTTTGAGCATAAAGATGCCGCCTGACCATGAGCCATAGGCAAGCCAAAACTCACCTTCTTCGTCGAAGAAGGCACAGGGGTCGATGCTGTTGGGATAGAAAGTGCCCCACTGGTTGGTTGCATAACGGCTGGGGAGTGACTTCTGAGTGCCAAGCACGATTTCGAGGTCTGTGTCTTTATAGTTGACACGCTTGCCTGATCGAGTCTGCCCATCAAAGCCACTAAATACGATAGGGGCTTCGTAGGTGAAAGGACCTGTGGGATTGTCGCTGGTCATCAGAACGACAACTGATGCCCAATAGTCACCGTTGATGCTGAGATAGTAGCACCATTTGTTCATGTGAGGGTTATAGACAATATCTGGTGCCCATTGGCAACCTGACACCCACTCGGCTTCGGTCACGGGAGCGCGGTCTCCCACTGTGATGCCTGCATAGGTAGAGGCAAAGGCAGAAGCGTCGAACGAACCAAGCGTCACCTCTTCTTGGGTGGTGCTACCAGGCAGACAACGCTTGACGGTATGGGTGGGGTTGGAAAGAAATGCTTTGTAAGTATTATAAGTTTTTGTCCATCCATCGTCAAAATAGCCTCCCTGATAATAGCGAGAAATGGCTGTGTAGGAGCGAAAGTCTTTCGTTTTGGCTCCTGCATAGTGAGAGCCATAAATGTAAAAGTAGCCCGTCTTCGAGTCCCACACGACAGAGGGGTCGTGGATAGAGATGGAGTTGCGAGCACTGGCTGCATAGAGGGAGGTGAGTTGCGCCGTGGTCAACTGTGTGGGCTCGGACTGGGCGTGGCTTGCTACGGACATGCCGAGCAAGGCTACTAAAGTTAGCAGAAGATTCTTCATAAACAGGTCAATTTCAAAATTTGGTGGCAAACTTACGCTTTTTCCCCTAAATGACGAAACTTTTGACAGATTTTGTGAACAACGAACAAACATTGTGAACACAAGGAACTAAAAGCACTGGCAACACATACGGGACGACAAAGGGGGAAAACCGCCCTACAAGAGGAGCAATGAGATAATGGTATTGGTACGAGCCAAGACCCCCATACGAGACGAACAAAAGATATTAAGTGCTGCAAAAATTATCCCACGAATTGTCCATTAGACCCGAATCTTATACAAAACCCATATGAGTCAATACTGGGACTGGCAAGGAGTAACACCCTCATACACAACGAATAAAGAAGCATAGCCTGTTACGAACAGGCACAAAAAAAGACCGCACACTTTATCGTGTGCGGTCTGCAAGATATGCGCATCGGCAATGAATTACTCTGCAGGTGTCTCTGCTGGAGCTTCGGTTGCAGGAGCTTCCTCTGTTGCTGGAGTCTCTGCGGCTTCGGCTGCTTCTGCCTTGGGAGCGGACTTACGAGAACGGCGAGTGCGAGTCTTCTTTGCCTCGGTCTTTGCCATATTCTCATCGAAGTCAACAAGCTCGATGAATGCCATCGGAGCATCGTCAGATGGGCGACGACCCAACTTGATAATGCGAGTGTAACCACCAGGACGGTCAGCAACCTTGGTTGCGATTGTGCTGAACAGCTCAGTGATAGCATACTTGTCCTGAAGATAGCTGAACACAACACGACGTGAGTGCGTGCTATCGTCCTTGGACTTTGTAATCAGTGGCTCAACATACACACGAAGAGCCTTTGCCTTTGGGAGCGTAGTGGTGATTCTCTTGTGCATAATCAAAGAGATAGCCATGTTGGCAAGCATTGCCTTGCGGTGAGAATGCTTACGCCCCAGATGGTTGAATTTCTTATTGTGTCTCATTTTTGATTAGTCTTTGTCTAATTTATACTTAGAAATATCCGTTCCGAACGAAAGGTTCAAGCTCTCAAGCAGGTCGTCAAGCTCTGTGAGGGACTTCTTACCAAAGTTACGGAACTTGAGCAAATCTGTCTTGTTGAATTGTACGAGGTCGCCGAGAGTCTCAACGTCAGCTGCCTTCAAACAGTTGAGGGCACGAACGGAGAGATTCATATCGACAAGCTTGGTCTTAAGCAACTGACGCATACGCAATACTTCCTCATCGAACTCTTCGTTGCCATCAAAGTCTGCGTTCTCGAGCGTAATCTTCTCGTCGGAGAACAGCATAAGATGGTAGATGAGAATCTTGGATGCCTCCTTGAGGGCATCCTTGGGATGAAGAGAACCGTCGGTTGTGATTTCGAGCACCAACTTCTCATAGTCGGTTTTCTGAGCCACACGGTAGTTCTCTACTGCGAACTTGACGTTGCGAATGGGAGTGTAAATTGAGTCAATGGCAATTTCGTTGATTTCCTTGCAGAACTCACGGTTCTCTTCAGCAGGAACATATCCACGACCCTTATTGATGCTCAATTCAATCTCTAATGTTGCTTGAGGATCCAAATGACAAATTACCAAATCTGGGTTTAACACTCCAAATCCACTGAGGTACTTGTTGATATCTCCAGCCTTAAACTCGGTTGAATTCTCGATGGAAATTGAGACACGTTCTGACTCAACACCATCAGCGACTTGCTTGAATCGAACTTGCTTCAGATTCAAGATAATGTTGGTGACATCTTCCTTGACGCCTGGAATTGTGGAGAACTCATGCTCAACACCTGCTATGCGGATGGTATTGATGGCATAACCCTCAAGCGAAGAAAGAAGAATGCGACGGAGAGGATTACCAATCGTAATACCATAACCTGGCTCCAAAGGACGGAACTCAAACTTTCCGTACTTGTCGTCAGCCTCCAACATTACAACTTTTTCTGGTTTTTGAAATGCTAATATCGCCATTTGTTTAATTATTATTTAGAGTACAACTCGACAATCATCTGCTCCTTGATATTCTCAGGAATGTCAGCACGCTCAGGCATGTGGAGGAATTTACCACCCTTCACGCTCTCGTCCCACTCAATCCAAGGGTACTTGCTGTGGTTGAAACCTGCAAGAGCTGCATCAATCACCTCAAGGCTCTTTGCCTTCTCGCGAACAGCAACCACCTGACCAGGCTGAACAGAATAGGAAGGAATGTTGACCACCTGACCGTCAACAACAATGTGCTTGTGGCTCACCAACTGACGCGCAGCTGCACGAGTAGGGGCAAGTCCCAAACGGAAAACAACATTGTCGAGACGAGACTCAAGAAACTGAAGGAGAATCTCACCCGTCACACCAGACTTCTTAGAGGCTTTCTCAAAGAGGTTGCGGAACTGGCGCTCGAGCACACCATAAGTGTACTTTGCCTTCTGCTTCTCAGCAAGCATGAGACCATACTCAGAAGTCTTCTTGCGACGATTGTTGCCATGCTGACCTGGAGCGTAATTCTTCTTAGACAAAACTTTGTCTGGTCCAAAGATTGCCTCGCCGAAACGACGAGAAATTCTTGATTTTGGTCCAATATATCTAGCCATATAATTCTTTAATGTTTAATGCCATACAGTTCTCAGCAGCAGCCGCAGAAAGGAAAGATGCGACAAAAACGAACTCGTTGGCAAATGACATAATGTAATGATTAAACTCTTCTTCTCTTTGGAGGACGGCAACCGTTGTGTGGGAGTGGAGTAACGTCAATAATCTCGGTCACTTCAATGCCTGCAGCGTGGCAACCACGCACGGCTGCTTCACGGCCGTTACCTGGACCCTTGATGTAGGCCTTCACCTTACGAAGACCAAGGTCGTAGGCAACCTTTGCACAATCCTGAGCAGCCATCTGAGCTGCATAAGGAGTGTTCTTCTTAGAACCACGGAAGCCCATCTTGCCGGCTGCTGACCAAGAGATAACATTACCTTCACTGTTAGCCAAAGTAACAATGATGTTGTTGAAAGAAGAGTGTACATGAAGCTGACCCTCTGCGGTTACCTTTACGTTTCTCTTCTTAGCCGTTGTTGTTTTCTTTGCCATATCTAATGATTATTTAGTAGCCTTTTTCTTGTTTGCAACAGTTTTCTTCTTACCCTTGCGTGTACGAGCATTGTTCTTGGTGCTCTGACCACGCACGGGAAGACCAAGGCGGTGACGGATACCACGATAGCAACCAATGTCCATCAGGCGCTTGATGTTGAGCTGGATTTCAGAACGGAGGTCACCCTCTACCTTGTATTCGGCAGCAATCACCGCACGAATCTTACCGGCCTGCTCATCATCCCAGTCCTTTACCTTAATATCTTTATCTACGCCAGCTTTTTCAAGAATCTTGCCAGCACTGCTGCGTCCAATACCAAAGATGTATGTGAGCGCAATTTCACCTCGCTTGTTCTGTGGGAGGTCGACACCTACAATTCTTATTGCCATATCTTATGTTTATTTCAAATTCTTACTAAGAATTATCCTTGACGCATCTTGTACTTAGGATTCTTCTTGTTAATAACAAATAGACGACCTTTACGTCTTACGATTACGCAATCAGGTGTACGTTTCTTCAATGATGCTCTTGTTTTCATATTGTAGTTTTATTTATATCTGAATACTATTCGACCTTTGGAAAGGTCATAAGGGGACATCTCTACACGAATCTTGTCGCCTGGAAGAATCTTGATGTAGTGCATCCTCATCTTGCCAGAAATATGAGCGATTATCTCATGCCCGTTTTCCAACTCGACACGAAACATCGCATTCGACAATGCTTCAACGATTGTTCCATCCTGTTCGATAGCAGACTGCTTAGCCATATCTTAATTAAGATTTTGCGCTTAATACTTTGCGCTTAATACTTTTTCTATTTCTTCAAACGACGAGAGAATGTCAGCTTGACCTTTACGCACACATACGGTATGCTCGAAGTGTGCTGCGGGCTTCTTATCACGGGTGATGATACCCCAATGGTCTTGCTGCATATAGACCTCTTTTGCCCCCATCGTAATCATGGGTTCGATGGCAATGCACAAGCCGTTCTTGAGTAACATGCCGTTTCCACGCCGCCCATAATTAGGCACTTGAGGATCTTCGTGCATATCCTTGCCAATACCATGCCCTACAAACTCGCGGACAACACCATATCCTTGAGCTTCGCAATGAGACTGGACAGCATAGGAAATATCTCCTAACCGATGACCAACAACTGCTTGTTCGATTCCCTTATATAGAGCCTCTTTCGTTGTAGTCAACAACGCCTGAACTTCTGGTGAAATCGTGCCTACCACAAAGGTGTAACAAGAATCCCCACAATATCCATTCAGTTGCGTGCCACAGTCTATTGAGACGATATCCCCCTCTTGCAATGGGATGTCGTTAGGAATGCCATGAACGACCTGATGGTTGACAGAGGTACAGATACTTGCAGGAAAGGGACTGCCGTTTGAATTAGGATACCCTTTGAATGTTGGGATAGCTCCGTGGTCACGAATAAACGTGTCTGCTATGGCATCCAACTGTTTCGTTGTAACTCCAGGCTTTATGACCCTCGCCAACTCGGCCAGCGTCTGCCCGACCAGCAAATTTGCCGCCCTAAGAAGTTCTACCTCCTCGTCCGTTTTTAGATATACCATCTTGTTTCAAGCAAATGCTTAATGTTCACCACGAACACGACCTGTATCAAGCAGTCCGTCGTAATGACGCATCATCAAGTGAGACTCAATTTGCATGAGCGTGTCAAGCACGACACCCACAAGAATCAGGAGCGAAGTGCCACCGAAGAAGGCAGCGAACTCACGCTGTACGCCAAAGAGACTTGCAAATGCAGGAAGAATCGCAATGATGGCCAAGAACAAGGAACCAGGGAAAGTGATACGAGACATAATCTTATCAATATAGTCGGCTGTATCCTTACCTGGCTTAACGCCTGGAATGAAGCCATTGTTGCGCTTCATATCTTCAGCCATCTGCACAGGGTTGATAGTGATTGCTGTGTACAAGTATGTAAACAGAATAATCAGAATAGCAAAGATTAAGTTATATACAAAGCTATTGTTGTCTATCAACTGTGTAACAAGCGGATTTAACTTGTCAGCAGAGAACTGAACTAACGTGATAGGAATGAACATGATGGCCTGAGCAAAGATGATAGGCATCACATTTGCCGCATAGGGTTTAAGAGGAATGTACTGACGAGCGCCACCAATCTGACGAGCACCAGCAATCTTCTTGGCATAGTTGACAGGAACCTGACGTACACCCTGCACAAGAAGGATAGCCGCAGCAATTACCGCCAAGAAGAGTACAATCTCCAACAGGAACATCACCAAACCACCCTGCCCTGCAGAGAGTCGTGAACCAAATTCCTGAATGATGGCTGTCGGAAAACGTGCTATGATACCAATCATAATGATGATGGACACGCCATTTCCTATACCTCTATCTGTGATGCGTTCACCTAACCAAAGTACGAACATACTGCCCGCTGCCAAAATAATGGCAGAAGTGAAAAGAAACCAATTCCAATCCAAAGATGAATATAGAGCCGTTCCACCAGTCTGTGTCTTAAGGTTAAGCAAATACATAGGACCCTGAAAAAGAAGAATTGCCACTGTCAAATAACGAGTGTACTGATTCATCTTGCGACGTCCACTTTCTCCTTCACGCTGCATCTTTTGGAAATATGGAACAGCAATACCCAACAACTGCATCACGATAGAAGCCGAGATGTAGGGCATGATTCCAAGCGCAAAGATAGAGGCCTTAGAGAAAGCACCACCAGAAAACATATCAAGAAGAGACATCAGACCGCCTTCCGTCTGGTTGTGCAACCCCTGCAATGCTGCAGTATCAATGCCAGGAAGCACTACATAGGAGCCCAAACGATAGACAGCAACAAACAACAGCGTGATGAGGATGCGCGAACGCAAATCCTCAATACGCCAAATGTTTGTCAATGTCTTAACAAGCTTGATATTCTGTAGTTTATCAATTGCTTTTCCCATCAGTTTAGAGTTTTACAGCGTTGCCACCCTTTTCCTTGATTGCTGCTTCTGCGGATGCAGAGAAAGCATGTGCCTCTACATCAACCTTGGCGGTGAGTTCACCTTTACCAAGCACCTTCACGAGCTGGTTCTTGTTCACTCGACCTGCAGCAATGAGTTCTGCTATACCAATTTTTGTGAGATTCTTCTCCTCAGCAAGCTGCTGGATGAGTTCAAGGTTTATTGCCTTATACTCAACATGGTTAATGTTTTTGAAACCGAACTTAGGTACACGGCGCTGGAGAGGCATCTGACCACCTTCGAAACCAATCTTCTTCTTGTAACCAGAACGTGCCTTAGCACCCTTGTGACCACGAGTAGAGGTACGCCCCTTGCCTGAGCCATAGCCACGACCAACACGCTTACTATTGTGAGTAGCGCCTGCTGCGGGTTGCAAATTATATAATTCCATTTTAATCTGAATTTAATGTGTTAATTACGTTAGTCAATCACTTCAACAAGGTGTGCAACCTTGCGAATCATACCACGCAAAGATGGAGAATCCTCACGCTCAACGACCCTATTTATCTTACCGAGACCAAGAGACTCAAGAGTGCTCTTCTGGTCCATTGGGCGACCAGCCTGACCTTTCACTTGCTTAATCTTGATTGTTGCCATGATTCTATCTCCTTATCCTTTGAATACTTTTGTCAAATTAACACCACGGTTCTGCGCCACAGTCTTTGCATCACGCATGCTGGCAAGAGCTTCAATAGTAGCCTTCACCAGATTGTGAGGGTTAGATGAGCCCTTTGACTTTGCCAACACGTCAGTGATACCAACACTCTCCAGCACTGCACGCATTGCACCGCCTGCCACAACTCCAGTACCTTCAGAAGCTGGCATAATAAGTACACGAGCACCACCAAACTTTGCATAAGCCTCATGGGGAACAGTACCCTTCAGCACAGGAACCTTAACCAATTTTTTCTTAGCAGCTTCAACACCCTTTGCAATAGCAGCTGTAACTTCACCAGCCTTACCAAGACCATAGCCAATAACACCGTTACCATCACCTACAACAACGATGGCTGCGAATGTGAATGTACGACCACCCTTGGTAACCTTAGTAACACGATTAATAGCAACCAAGCGGTCTTTCAGCTCGGCATCGTTTTGTACTTTAACTTTGTTTACCATAATCGCATTTAAAATTTAAGTCCAGCATTACGGGCAGCATCTGCCACTTTCTTAACTCTACCATGATACAAGTAACCATTACGGTCAAACACAACAGCAGTAATTCCTGCTTCTATTGCCTTCTTGGCAACCATTTCACCAACTTTCTCTGCCTGCTCTGACTTATTCATCTTTTCGAAACCAAGTGAAGATGCAGCAACGAGGGTCTTTTGTGCGTCATCGTCAATTATCTGAACGTAAATCTGCTTGTTACTTCTAAACACACTCATGCGTGGGCGTTCAGCTGTACCAGATATCTTATTACGTACTCTATATTTAATCTTGATACGTCTTTCAATCTTTGTAATCATACTCTTGTCAATTTAAATTATTTAGCACTTGCAGATTTACCAGACTTTCTTCTAATCACCTCACCTTGGAAGCGAATGCCCTTACCCTTGTATGGTTCAGGCTTACGGAAAGTACGAATCTTAGCACAAACGAGTCCAAGCAACTGCTTGTCACAAGACTCGAGCATGATAAGAGGATCCTGATTTCTCTCAGACTTTGTTTCGACCTTGATTTCCTTAGGAAGCTCGAATACAATTGCATGAGAAAAGCCAAGTGCGAACTCAAGAACATTGCCCTGATTTGAGACACGATAACCGACACCAACAATCTGAAGAGTCTTCTTGTAACCTTCAGAAACGCCGACAACCATGTTGTTCACAAGCGAGCGATACAATCCGTGGAATGCGTGACGCTGCTTAGTATTATCCTGCATCAGTTCTTCATTCTCCTCCATTGTCAACTTGCCGTCCTCGATAGTAACCTTAATTGCAGGGTTTACATACTGGCTAAGTTCGCCTTTAGGACCTTTTACAGTTACAATGTCATCCTTATGAGTAATAGTCACTCCTGCAGGAATAATAATAGGTAATTTACCAATTCTAGACATTATATATCCTCCTTAATTAATATACATAGCAAAGCACTTCACCGCCCACCTTGAGTTCTGAAGCCTCTTTGTCTGTCATAACACCTTTGGATGTGGATACAACGGCTATACCCAATCCGTTTATTACACGTGGCATGTCCTTGTAACCAGTGTACTTACGAAGACCTGGACGCGAAACACGCTTCAAGCACTGAATAGCACTAACTTTGGTCTGAGGGTCATACTTAAGAGCAATCTTTATGCTGCCCTGAGGTCCCTCTTCAATGAACTTGTAGTTCAAAATGTAACCTTTGTCGAAGAGAATCTTCGTGATTTCCTTCTTGAGGTTTGAGGCTGGAACTTCTACAACCTTGTGCTTTGCCATGATTGCATTTCTCAGCCTCGTAAGATAATCAGCTATTGGATCTGTCATAATAGAATTAAATTAATCGAGAATGTTTGGGAAATCCCGACAATATTTAACATTAAATTAAAACTTTCTTTACTTAGCTTTACCAGCGAAGGAGCTTAATCCTATCGACTGCTTTCCTCCGCCGTTTCTTAGAAACAAAGTATCTTTTGGTTACCCCCGAACTGGTAACCATCAGATTTTTGTTTACTAAATTAACTGGTAACCGCAATTTACCAGCTTGCCTTCTTCACGCCTGGAATTAAACCAGCAGATGCCATCTCGCGGAACTGGATACGAGAGAGACCAAACTGGCGCATGAAACCTCTTGGACGTCCAGTGATTTTGCAGCGATTGTGAAGACGGATTGGATTTGCATTTGCAGGAATCGCCTGTAACGAACGAGCCGCCTCGTAAGCCTCCATTGGATCCTCTGCAGTAGCAATAACCTTCTTCAAAGCAGCGCGCTTTGCAGCATACTTTGCTACGAGTTTTGCACGCTTCACTTCGCGTGCCTTCATTGATTCCTTTGCCATTTCTATTACTTTTTAGCGTCCTTAAATGGAAGACCGAAAGCCTTGAGGAGTGCATAACCCTCTTCGTCAGTCTTAGCAGAAGTTACAAACGTGATATTCATACCCGTAATCTTATCGACTTGGTCGATGTTAATTTCGGGGAAGATGATTTGTTCTGTAATACCAAGCGTGTAATTGCCACGACCATCAAACTTTGACTCAATACCCTTAAAGTCACGGATACGAGGAAGTGAGACACGAATCAGTTTCTCAAGGAACTCATACATACGCTCACGACGGAGAGTCACCATCACACCAATAGGCATCTGCTTACGAAGACGGAAGTTAGAAATATCCTTCTTTGATTTCGTTGCAACAGGCTTCTGACCAGTAATTTGGGCAATTTCGTTCATTGCAACTTCAATAACCTTCTTATCAGCAGTTGCCATGCCAAGACCTTGGTTAACCACAATCTTCTTCAATACAGGAATCTGCATAGGAGAAGAGTAGTTAAACTGCTTCATCAATGCTGGAGCAATCTGCTCTGCATAAACATTCTTCAATTGTGCAGTAGTACTCATTATAATTCCTCCCCTGACTTTTTAGCGTAACGAACCAACTTTCCATTCTCCCCCATCTTGCGACCGATACGAGTAGCTTTTCCTGTCTTCGGATCAAGAACATTCAGGTTAGAGATATGGACAGGAGCTTCCTTTTCAATGATACCTCCCTGTGGGTGTGCAGCACTTGGTTTAGTGCTCTTCTTTACGATATTTACACCCTCGACAATTGCACGCTTCTTCTCAACAAGAACCTTGGTGACCTTACCAGTCTTCCCCTTGTCATCGCCAGCGTTCACGTACACCATGTCGCCTTTCTTTATATGTAACTTACTCATTGCTGTATTTACTTTTAATGATTAAAGCACTTCAGTAGCCAAAGAAACCACCTTCATGTTTGCAGCACGGAGTTCGCGAGCCACGGGACCAAAGATACGGCTACCTCTCATTTCGCCTGCATTGTTCAAAAGCACGCATGCATTGTCATCAAAACGAATATAGGAACCATCTGCACGACGTACTTCTTTCTTCGTACGAACGATAAGAGCCTTTGACACAGAACCCTTCTTAATCTCACTAGTAGGAATAGCATTCTTAACTGCTACGACAATCACGTCTCCTACGGTAGCATAGCGACGTCTTGTACCGCCCAAAACACGAATACAAAGCACTTCGCGAGCACCGCTGTTATCAGCGACCTGCAATCTTGATTCTACCTGTATCATATTTACTTAGCTCTTTCAACAATTTGTACTAATCTCCATCTCTTTGTTTTGCTCAATGGACGAGTTTCCATAATCAGAACGGTGTCGCCAATGTTGGCCTCATTCTTCTCGTCGTGAGCATGGTATTTCTTTGTCTTTTGGACAAACTTACCATATATAGGGTGCTTCTCCTTGAACTTGGCAGACACGACAATAGTCTTATCCATCTTGTCGCTGGTCACGACACCCTGTCTTTGCTTTCTTAAATTTCTTGCTTCCATCTCAATACTTTATTTATTACGCTGGCTAAGCTCGCCCTTCATGCGTGCGATGTCGTGACGCAATTTCTTAATCTGAGAATTATCTGCAAGCGGAGAAATGCTGTGGTTGAACTTCATGTTGTTCAAGTTTGCGACCTCCACCTCGATACGCTCAGCGAGCTCTTCTGTTGTCAGTTCTCTAATCTCTGAAATTTTCATAATTAAGCGTTTTTATCGTAATCACGACGTACAACAAACTTAGTGGTAGTAGGAAGTTTCTGAGCACCGAGTCGGAGAGCCTCCTTAGCGATGTCGTAAGAAACACCTTCAATCTCGAAAAGAATACGACCAGGCTTTGCTGGGAACACATACTGGTATGGATCACCCTTACCTTTACCCATTCGGACATCAGCGGGCTTTTTAGTGATTGGCTTATCAGGGAAGATACGAATCCAAACCTGACCTTGACGTTGCATATAACGCGTAATAGCAACACGGGCAGCCTCAATCTGACGAGCAGTAATCCATTTTGTCTCAAGTGCCTTAATGCCAAAGCTCCCGAAAGCAAGTTCAGTACCTCTGTGAGAGACACCTTTCCAACGACCGCGACCTTTTTGCGGTCTTCTATATTTTTGTCTTTTTGGCTGTAACATAGTTAATGTCTTCTATAAGCTGCGCCTTCACATGATTTCTCATGCTTAGGTCCGCAACCAAGTTAATCAATTGCGGTTATTAGACTTTCTGTTTCTGAAGCGACGTCCGCCAGCGTTGTTGCCACCACGAGCAGATTCCTTCTGCTGAGAGAAATTAGGAGTAAGATCCTGCTTGCCGAACTTCTCACCACGACAAATCCACACCTTGATACCAAGGAGACCTACCTTTGTGAGTGCCTCCGCAAGACAATAGTCAATATCAGCACGAAGTGTATGAAGAGGTGTACGTCCTTCCTTAAACATTTCGCTACGAGCAATTTCAGCACCATTGAGACGACCAGAAATCTGCACCTTAATACCTTCTGCACCAGAACGCATTGTGTTAGCAATAGCGGTCTTGACAGCACGACGATAAGCAATCTTACCTTCAATCTGACGCGCAATGTTATTTGCAACAATCACAGCATCAAGTTCCGGACGCTTAATCTCATAGATATTAATCTGAACATCCTTGTCAGTCACTTTCTTAAGTTCCTTCTTCAGAGCCTCCACCTGTTCACCACCTTTACCGATGATAAAACCAGGGCGAGCCGTGCAGATTGTGATAGTGACAAGTTTCAAAGTACGTTCAATGACAATCTTGGAAACGCTTGCCTTTGCCAGGCGTGCGTTGAGGTACTTGCGGATTTTGCTGTCCTCAAGGAGGTTGTCACCAAAATCATTTCCGCCGAACCAGTTAGAATCCCAACCTCTTACAATACCGAGGCGGTTGCTTATTGGATTACATTTTTGTCCCATAATTACTTTTCCTCATTAGTTTTAGCGTCCACGAAAACGGTGATGTGGTTAGAACGCTTACGAATTCTGTAGCCACGTCCCTGAGGGGCTGGTCTCATACGCTTGAGAGTGACACCTTCATCAACAAAAATCTTAGAGATGTAAAGCTCCCCGTTTTCAGCCTTGCGGGCATTCTTCTGTTCCCAGTTAGCGATTGCAGAGCGAAGCACCTTCTCGATGTCCTTTGCAGCATCCTTGCTGTTGAACTTGAGCGTTGCAAGAGCCTTGCTCACCTCCATACCACGCACGAGATCCGCAACATAGCGCATCTTACGTGGTGAAGAAGGAACATCGCGACGACTGGCGAAATAGACAGTCTTTTTGGCCTCCTTAATCTTCTCAGCCATTAATCTTTTTCTTGCTCCCATTATATAATTGTCTTTTTTACTTGGTTGAAGCCTGTTCTACAATTACTTCTTCTTGTTACCTGCGTGACCACGGAACGTACGAGTAAGCGCAAACTCACCGAGCTTATGACCTACCATATTCTCAGTAATGTAAACAGGAATAAATTTATTACCATTATGCACGGCAATGGTATGTCCTACAAAATCAGGAGATATCATTGAAGCGCGAGCCCACGACTTGATAACGCTCTTCTTACCGCTCTCGTTCATGGCGAGAACCTTCTTTTCGAGCTTCACATTGATGTATGGACCTTTTTTTAATGAACGACTCATATTCTGTTAACTTTATTTGTTACGTCTTTCAATAATGTACTTGTTTGACTGCTTCTTTGGTGCGCGAGTCTTGAGACCCTTAGCGTAGAGACCATTACGTGAACGTGGGTGTCCACCAGTATGACGTCCTTCACCACCACCCATTGGGTGATCAATTGGGTTCATTACAACACCACGGTTGTGAGGACGACGACCGAGCCAACGGCTACGACCAGCCTTACCAGAAGACTCCAGTGCGTGGTCTGAATTGCTTACGCTACCAATAGTTGCGCGACAAACCGAAAGCACCTTACGAATTTCGCCTGAAGGGAGCTTGATAACACAATAGCGACCCTCACGTGAAGTTAACTGAGCAAAATTGCCCGCAGAACGAACCATCTTCGCACCCTGACCTGGACGCAACTCGATATTGTGAATCACAGTACCGACTGGGATGTTCTCAAGTGGAAGCGTGTTGCCAAGGTCAGGAGTCGCCTCTGGACCTGACATGATGGTTGCGCCTACCTGCAATCCATTAGGAGCAACAATGTAACGTTTTTCACCATCAGCATAGAAAACAAGAGCGATACGCGCCGAGCGGTTTGGATCATACTCAATAGTCTTCACAACTGCAGGAATTCCGTCTTTCTCTCTCTTGAAATCGACAATACGAATCAAGCGCTTATGACCGCCACCTCTATAACGGACAGTAATCTGACCAGAGTTATTACGTCCGCCAGTACTACGCTTACCGAAAACAAGAGTTTTTTCTGGTACTGATGTAGTAACATCATCAAACGTACCAATAGCCTTGTGTCTCTGACCAGGAGTTACTGGTCTAAATTTACGAATACCCATTTTTATTAAATGTTACTATAGAAATCGATAGTTTCGCCATCTTGCAAGGTAACAATAGCCTTCTTGAAAGCCTTTGTCTTACCCTTGATAACACCAGCCTTGGTGTAGCGGCTCTTACGCTTACCAGCGTAGTTCATGGTGTTAACCGAAACTACATTAACGTTATACTTAGCTTCTATTTCTTTCTTAATCTCAATCTTATTGGCAGACGGAAGCACGATGAAGCCGAACACATTGTTCTGCTTCTCTGTAATCGCTGTCATCTTTTCTGTAACCAACGGTTTTACGATATATGCCATACCAGTACCTCCTTACTTGTTAAAAGTTTCGTCAACCAATTTAAGCGCACTTTCCGTCATGACAAGCACATTTGCATTCATCACCTTATAGGTATTGAGTGCACTTGCCGTCATAACTTCCACACGCTGGATATTACGGACTGACAAATTTACATTCTTTTTAACTTCTGACAAAACAATGAGCGTCTTCTTCCCCTCTGCTTTAAGATTATTTAACATAGCCACGCCATCTTTCGTCTTTGGAACCTCAAAATCGAAATCCTCAACGACAATAATGGCATTCTGCTGTGCCTTGTATGAGAGAGCACTCTTACGAGCAAGATCCTTCACTTTCTTGTTCAGTTTGAACCAATAGTCACGAGGACGTGGACCGAAAACGCGACCACCACCACGAAGCAAAGGAGACTTGATGTCGCCACGACGAGCACCGCCACCACCTTTCTGACGAATCAGTTTACGAGTAGAGCCTGAGATTTCGCTTCTTTCCTTTGACTTGTGAGTACCCTGACGCTGAGCAGCAAGATACTGATTAACTGCGAGGTAAATGCAGTGGTCGTTTGGTTCAATTCCGAAAATGGCATCATTCAGAACCACCTTCTTACCGGTGTCCTCGCCCTTAATATTTAATACAGAAACTTCCATGTGCTTACTTCTTGATTAAAACGATTGAACCTTTGCAGCCTGGAACACTACCCTTCAAAAGAAGGAGATTGTGCTCAGGAACCACCTTAATTACCTGAAGGTTGTGTGTAGTCACCTGCTCGTTACCCATCTGACCTGCCATTGGCACGTTCTTGAACACACGAGAAGGAGTGGCACAAGCACCAATAGAACCAGGCTTGCGCAAACGGTCATCCTGACCATGAGTAGCCTGACCTACACCACCGAAACCATGACGCTTTACAACGCCCTGAAATCCCTTACCCTTAGAGGTGCCTGTCACATCAACGTAAGCAGTATCGTTGAAAAGTTCGACTGTGATTACGTCACCGAGGTTGTACTCCTCGTCATAAATGAACTCGGCCAAGTGTCTCTTTGGTGTTGTACCAGCTTTCTTGAAGTGACCCATCATCTGCTTGGTAGTATGCTTTTCCTTTTTGTCTTGGAAACCTACCTGAACAGCAGCATAGCCATCCTTCTCTACTGTTTTAACCTGAGTTACAACACAAGGACCTACTTCGATAACAGTGCATGGCATATTCTTGCCCTCGGCACTGAAAACGGATGTCATTCCGATTTTTCTTCCAATTAATCCTGGCATTTCAATATAACTTTAAATTGTTCTCTAATACTTATCAAACCTTAATCTCAACTTCAACACCGCTGGGAAGTTCGAGCTTCATGAGTGCATCAACAGTCTTGGTTGTAGAACTGTAGATGTCAATCAGTCTCTTGTAAGTGCTGAGTTCAAACTGTTCACGAGACTTCTTGTTCACGAACGTAGAACGGTTCACAGTAAAGATGCGCTTGTGTGTTGGGAGTGGAATAGGACCGCTCACAATAGCATCGGTTGCCTTCACTGCTTTCACAATCTTCTCTGCTGACTTGTCAACGAGATTGTGGTCGTAAGACTTAAGCTTGATACGAATTTTTTGCTGACTCATTTGTTTAACTTTTTAAGTAATGAATATATACAAGGAAGAGGGTATGCAGACAAAGAGTCGTTTGCTCGTCTGCATCCCTTAACCTTTTCTCTATTATACAAGATCTACGCGACCATTGCACTCCTGCAGCACATTCTTAGCGATAGAGCTTGACACTGGAGCATGGTGGTCATACTGCATAGAAGAAGTTGCACGACCCGAAGTGATAGTACGGAGTGCTGTTACATAGCCGAACATCTCACCCAGTGGAACCATGGCTTTCACAATGCGTGCGCCAGAACGGGCATTATCCATACCCTCAACCTGTCCACGACGCTTGTTCAAGTCACCAATCACGTCACCCATGTTCTCCTCAGGAGTAACAACCTCAAGTTTCATGATAGGCTCCATCAGCACAGGTTTAGCCTGCGCACAAGCGTTCTTGTAGGCCTGACGAGCTGCAATCTCGAATGACAATTGGTCAGAGTCAACAGGGTGGAAGCTACCATCCACGAGGGTCACCTTCAGGCTGTCCATTGGGAAGCCACCAAGCACACCATTCTTCATTGACTCAGCAAAGCCCTTCTGCACAGCAGGAATGAATTCCTTAGGCACGTTACCGCCCTTCACCTCGTCAACGAACTGCAGACCAGTTCCTTCAAAATCGTCATCCACAGGACCAACGTTCACGATGATATCAGCGAACTTACCACGACCACCTGACTGCTTCTTGTACACCTCGCGGAGGTTCACAGTCTTGGTAATAGACTCCTTGTAGTTCACCTGAGGCTTACCCTGGTTACATTCCACCTTGAACTCACGCTTCAAGCGGTCAATGATGATATCGAGGTGAAGCTCACCCATACCTGAAATCACGGTCTGACCAGACTGTTCGTCAGTCTTCACAGTGAAGGTTGGGTCTTCTTCTGCCAACTTCTGCAAACCAACAGAAAGCTTATCAAGATCCTTCTGAGTCTTTGGCTCCACAGCGATACCAATCACTGGATCAGGGAAGTCCATTGACTCGAGAATGATTGGAGCATCCTCATCACAGAGCGTATCACCAGTGTGAATATCCTTCAAACCTACCACTGCACCAATGTCACCTGCTGCGATTTCCTCTACAGGGTTCTGGTGGTTAGAGTGCATCTGGAACAGACGTGAAACACGCTCCTTCTTGCCCGAACGGGTATTGAAGATGTAAGAACCAGCTTCAACCTTACCAGAATATACACGGATGAAAGTCAAACGACCTACATATGGGTCAGTGGCAATCTTAAATGCAAGTGCCGAAGTCTTATCATCCTCTGATGGCTTGCGGTCCTCTTCTTCCTTCGTCGATGGGTTTGTACCCACAATGTTGGGAGTATCGATTGGAGCAGGCAGGAATGCGCACACATAGTCAAGCAATGTCTGTACACCCTTATTCTTGAACGAAGACCCACACAGCATAGGAGTACACTCCAATGCGAGGGTTGCCTTACGGAGCGCACGGATACACTCCTCTTCCGTGATGGTAGAAGGATCGTCGAAGAACTTCTCCATGAGTTCGTCATCGAACTCAGCCACAGCCTCAAGCATCTTGCCACGCCATTCCTCAGCCTCAGAAAGGAGGTCGGCAGGAATGTCCTCAACGTCATAGTCAGCACCCAGCGACTCGTCGTGCCACAGGATAGCCTTCATCTTGATGAGGTCAACCACACCCTTGAAGTTTTCCTCTGCACCAATTGGAATCACCACGGGAACAGCCTTTGCGCCCAGCACTTCCTTCATCTGGCGAACCACCTCAAAGAAGTCAGCACCCGAACGGTCCATCTTGTTCACATAGCCGATACGTGGCACATTGTACTTATCAGCCTGACGCCAAACAGTCTCAGACTGAGGCTCCACGCCACCTACAGCGCAGTAAGTAGCCACAGCACCGTCAAGAACACGGAGTGAACGCTCCACCTCGGCAGTGAAGTCCACGTGTCCCGGAGTATCAATCAGATTGAACTTATATTTGTTGCCGTTCCAAGTCCAGTATGCTGTCGTTGCAGCAGATGTGATAGTGATACCACGCTCCTGCTCCTGAGCCATCCAGTCCATGGTAGCAGCACCATCGTGTACCTCACCCAGCTTGTGCGTCTTACCTGTGTAGAACAGGATACGCTCTGATGTGGTAGTCTTACCAGCATCAATGTGAGCCATGATACCGAAGTTACGCGTAAGATGCAAATCTTGCTTAGCCATATTCAGTTTTCTTTTTACCTATTTGTGTGAATGAATAAGTTGATTAGAAGCGGAAGTGTGCGAATGCACGGTTAGCCTCAGCCATGCGGTGCATGTCCTCCTTACGCTTGAAAGCACCACCCTGCTCGTTGAAGGCATCCATGATTTCAGCAGAGAGTTTGTCTGCCATGCTCTTGCCCGAACGCTTGCGAGCGAAAGCAATCATGTTCTTCATAGAGATGGCCTCCTTACGGTCCGCACGGATTTCAGTTGGCACTTGGAAAGTGGCACCACCGATACGACGGCTCTTCACCTCCACCTGTGGAGTGATGTTGTCGAGGGCCTTCTTCCAGATTTCCAATGGAGACTTCTCCTCGTTCTTCATCTTGTTCTCTACATTCTTGAGCGCAGTGTAGAAGATGGTGTATGCCACGCTCTTCTTTCCGTCGTACATGAGGTTGTTAACGAACTTAGTCACCTTCACATCCCCATACACTGGATCTGGAAGTACCACACGCTTCTTTGGTTTAGCTTTTCTCATTTTTTTGTTTGATTTAATCTTTCTTTAGTCTGAGGCTGCATATTGTGTGTGTCTTCAACGCCCACTTTGAGGGGCATTTACTCAACCCTTCAAGCATTTCCGTCAAACCAAACGATGTGAAAAAACTTCAGTTTCTTGTTGTTTCGTAAGAAAAAGGATTACTTTTTAGCCTTTGGACGCTTTGCACCATACTTTGAGCGACGCTGTGTGCGGCTTGCTACACCAGCTGTATCAAGCGCACCACGAATGATGTGGTAACGTACACCTGGAAGGTCCTTCACACGACCACCGCGCACCAGCACGATTGAGTGCTCCTGAAGGTTGTGACCCTCTCCTGGAATGTAGGAGTTCACTTCCTTCTTGTTTGTCAAACGAACACGAGCGACCTTTCTCATCGCTGAATTAGGCTTCTTAGGAGTGGTAGTATAGACGCGCACGCATACACCGCGACGCTGTGGGCAAGAATCCAAAGCAGGAGACTTGCTCTTATCTACCAACACCTTACGGCCTTTTCTTACCAATTGTTGAATAGTAGGCATTTTGTTTAATTTTTTTATTGTTATTGTTAATGATATTCTTCGTTTGTCCGAGTGCCTACCATATTCCTTCCGCCAAAAGGGGAAACCATCCTTTATGGTCAGCTACTCGCTTTGCTTCGTGCTAATATCATGCGCTACAAGCCTTTCAATCCATTCATCCCGTCCTTTCCCCCATAGGGAATCACCTTGCGCTACACTCAATGTGCCTAACAAAGGCACGCACTACTCCAAAAAGTGGTGCAAAGTTACGACTTTTCTGCTATATAGCACATTTCATGAGCCACATTTTTTCATGTGCCGACACGAAAAACTTAATATTTAGCATTATTTAACACTGCGCAACGTCTCACAGACTTCGTATAAAGCCTAAACAAGGGAATGATGCCACCTTTCTGTGACATCGACTCCTCCTTTGGCTTCTCTTTAAGCCTCAAAGACCCAACTTGTGAAAGTTGAGTATATATATTATAATGTACGCGCGAAGAAAGAGTCCTTACGCCTCTCCTTTCTTGAGGTTGAAAGGCGCAATGGTGCGACCCTCGTTCGATTGCTGCGGCTGCGTCAGTCGAATCGTGCCAAACTGCGCCTCATACTTTCTGATGTTGTCTTGCAAGGCAAGCAGCAGACGCTTGGCATGCTCGGGAGCCATGATGACACGGCTCTTCACCTGCGCCTTCGGCATACCAGGCATCATCTGAATAAAGTCGGTCACCACCTCGCTACTCGAGTGTGTGATGAGGGCGAGGTTAGAATACACACCCTCGGCTACTTCTGGCTTCAGCTCAATCTGAAGCTGCTGGTTGTTGTTGTCTTCCATCTTTTTGCTATTTTATAATGATTATATTCGTTTCTCTGTCATATTCATTGATTCCATTCCTTGAATCGTTCAATCACGCGCTGAGGACCATCGCCCACCCATTGGTAGCCGTTTCTGCGCTCATAGCCCACCTCTTCCAAATGCTGACGAGGCACGCCATCACGGTCGCAAAACATCGGTTCAGCCTTTTCAAGGTCGTAGAATCGTGCCCACAGGAGCGGTGCGCCCTGCTGTTCCACCAACCGCACATCGTTCTGTCCTTCCTCGTTCGTATAGTGCTCCAGCACCACATCACGCATCGCATGTGCTTCCAACCACTCCACACCAGCCTTCACAGCGGTCTTCACCTCTTCCGTCGGATTCTCCATGTCCATCAACAGATTCAGAATGCCACACGTCTCGCCATGTCCCGAGAATGACGGCAGTTCATACGCCCTCGCCTTCACGGGTACAAATGTCTCCTTGTCATGCTGCTGACACCACACCGTCAGCTTGCCAAACCGCCAATCCGCCGTATCAAAAGGAATCACCTTCCCCGTATCATCGACACGAATCTGACAGAACAAAATGCACTGAATCCCCTGCTGAAATGCCGTCTGACACTTCTTCTTCAGACCCTTATCCACCTCCATATTGATGAACCGAACGGAATCGTTCGCCACATCGCGCAACACTTTCAAGGCATTCACCATCGCCTGATCGTTGAAAGTAATCTGCGACGAATAATCCTCATTTCGCTTGGCTGGATAGAACTGCGGGAAACCGCCCGTGTCATATTGCATTGCCAACAGATACTCCAACCCTCGTCTGAACGACTGGCAATAGCGCGCTTTCTCACGCTTCACCAAATCCTTATCCAACCACACCAAGTTCTCCGCCTGCATCTGTACGATTTGATCCACTGCCTTGGCAAGATTCTCCATTTCTTTCACGGTTGCTCCATTGTCGATAGTCGAGCCAATGCCCGTCTTTCGCCACACAGCAGCTTCCTTTTGGTTTGCGCCTTTCAGCCAATCCTGATTCTTAGGCCAGCCGCCCGATTTCATCTGATACTTCACAATCGAGTCAGCCAGTTGGCGCACCTCCTTCTGAGCCGACACTCCCGATGCCAACAGGCATAGCCCTGCCAACAATCCTATTTTCTTCACAAAATGCTTCATACAATGATAACCTTGTGTCACTTTATTTATTCGTCACATGCAAGAATCGAGTGATACGCCGTCCTAAACTCTCATCCTTGTTATTGATAAACGTGTCCAACACACGCGTCTTGCCATATATCGGAACGACATCATAGTCGGCAATAGCGGCAGGAATCAGCGTGCTCCACCCCTCGTGCAGCAGCACCTCCTCGCCCGTTGAGCGCACCCGAATGATGCAGTCCCCCTGAATACACATGCTGATGATAAAGCTGTCATACTTCATCAGATTCCTGTGAAACGTCTCGGTCAGTTCCGTCACCCTTACCGTAAAATAAGGCGAGTCAATGATGCAGGTCGCCCGATTATTGGGGTCAGCATAGAGCGTCCTGTAGTCGTCCTCCACACGGAAGTCCAGTGCCTGTGCAGCCAGTTCCGTATGCAGTTCGCGCGGACATCCATCCATTCCCGGTCGGTCATAGTCATAAATCCTGTACGTCACATCCGACGACTGCTGCACCTCTGCCAACAAGATGCCGCCACAGATGGCATGCACCCGTCCTGCTGGCAGATAGAACACATCGCCCTTCTTCACCTCATGCTTGGCCAAAGTCTCCACAATCGTCCCCTCGCTGATGCGACGCTTATACTCTTCTGGCGTGATGTTTTCCTTGAAACCTGCATAGAGGAAACTCCCCGGCTTTGCGTCGATGACATACCAAATCTCGCTCTTCCCCATCTTCCCATGCTCTCGTTTCGCCATCTCATCATTAGGGTGTACCTGAATGCTCAAATCCTTCTCTGCATCAATGAACTTCACCAGCAATGGGAGCTTTCCCCCGTATTTTCTGACCACCGTCTCGCCCAAGATGCGCGTTGGCGAAGTGCCGATGACACTGGCAAGGTCTTTGCCTGCAAACGCCCCATTGCTCACCACACTCATACCCGAAGGCACAACGCTCACCTCCCAACTTTCGCCAATCGGCTCATCGGTCAGTGACAATCCTTTATAAGGACGCAACCGCTTGCCACCCCACACCACTGGATGCAGATTCGGTTCAAAAAGCAATGGGTACAGATTCATCATACATCATTCAACTATTGGAATGCAAAGATAAGGAATAAACAAAAAACGGAAAAGAAAATGGAACTAAATGTTATACAGACCTGCTCACTCCATTGAGTGACACATTATTATAATACACATGAGAAAGGCTACGATTTTTCATCATCACCACAACATCTTTCGCCTCACCGCATATTACTCTATACACGCACCCTGCACGATTAAACATGCGCAGGGTGAGCGTATTATTTCGTGCAGGGTGAGCGATAAGACATGCGCAGGGTGCGCACTTGGGGGCAATACGCTCAGAAACAGGACACAGCATAAGGTGTGCGCTGAAAGCCCAATCCCCTACCAGAAACAAAAACCGCCTCTTTTGCTAATAATCGATTTGAATTTGAACCACTGGAGTTCAAGCAGCAGTCTCCGCAAGGCAGAAAGAGAGTACAGGGAATACACAGCCATTCTAAGCGAACGTGGTGAATTATAACCACTTCATCGAGTACCACAAACAGAAAAAGAACAGGGGGGGGCAGCACAATGGGCTGCCCCCCCGGTTGATGAGGATTGAGATTAAGCGTGTACTTACTTGAAGATGTTCTTTAGGATTTCGTTGGTCACTCGCCTG
>CAMWJL010000010.1 GCA_947174565.1 uncultured Prevotellaceae bacterium
CAAACACACCGTACTTGGCAGAACGCATCTGCCAAAGTTTGGGTTGTCCGCTTGGTAACATGGTGATTTCACATTTTGCCGACGGCGAGTTCGCCGTATCGTTTGAAGAGTCAATTCGTGGCGACGATGTGTTCCTTGTTCAATCGACGTTCCCCAACAGCGACAATTTGATGGAGCTGTTGCTGATGATTGATGCGGCAAAGCGCGCCAGCGCACGCAGCATTGTGGCTGTCATTCCCTATTTCGGCTGGGCACGTCAGGACCGCAAGGACAAACCACGTGTGAGCATTGGTGCCAAGTTGGTGGCCGACCTCCTCAGCGTGGCAGGCATAGACCGTCTCATCACGATGGACCTGCATGCCGACCAAATTCAGGGCTTCTTCAATGTTCCAGTTGACCACCTGTATGGTTCGCTCGTCGAGGTTCCTTATGTGGCAAAACTGAACCTTCCTAACCTCGTCATCGCTACACCCGATGTGGGCGGTGCTAAGCGCGCACGCCTGTTTGCCAAGAAACTGAACACTCCACTCGTGCTCTGCAACAAAGTGCGTGTACAAGCCAATGTGGTCGATTCCATCCAAATTATTGGCGATGTGAAGGGCAAGGATGTTGTGATTGTAGATGACATGGTAGATACCGCTGGCACCATCACCCGTGCTGCCGACGAGATGATGAAAGCTGGTGCGAACAGTGTGCGTGCGGTGGCAAGCCACTGTGTGATGAGCGACCCTGCCAGCGACCGCGTGCAGCAGTCGGCACTGGAAGAAATCGTATTCACCGACTCCATTCCTTATGCCCATAAGTGTCCGAAGGTGGTGCAACTCTCTATCGCAGAGATGTTTGCACGCGCCATCCGCGCCGTGTCTGAGCAGAAGAGTGTCAGCGAAGAATTTAATTTCTGATGAAGTTTGCCATACTTGCAGCAGGAGAAGGTTCACGACTGGCACAGGAGGGTGTGGAACTACCCAAGCCGCTGGTTCGTGTGAACGGTGAGGCAATGATTGACAGGCTCATCCGCATCTTCGGTCAAAACGGAGCGGAAGCCATCTACATCATCACCAACAACCTTACTCCCCTCACACAAGAGCACCTTCTCCAGCTGCAAGCGATGGACAAACGGATTCATCTTGTTGTTAAGACGACACCCTCGTCCATGCACAGCTTTTATGAACTGCGGAAACAGATGGGCAACGGGAAATTCTGTCTCACGACGGTTGACACCATCTTCCGCGAAGAGGAGTTCAGGGAATATATCCGTGCATGGAAACAGTCAAGCGAAGACGGCTTGATGGCTGTGACCGACTACATCGATGACGAGAAGCCGCTTTACATCGCAACTGACTCTAACTTGACCATTACAGGATTTCTCGACCATGAGCCACAGCGTTTCATATCGGGCGGCATCTATGGTTTGTGTGAGACCTCTTACCCTATCATCGACAAGTGCATTGCCGAAGGACAATCGCGCATGCGCAACTTCCAACGCCAGTTGGTTAAGGACAAACTCACGCTAAAGGCATACCCATTCAGCAAGATTCTCGATGTGGACCATGCCTGCGACATAGAAAAGGCTGAAGCCTTTCTCAACCAACAAGACTGATTAAACAAACACTAAACCTAAATCTTTATGAACAAGTTCTTTTTAGCAACAGCCCTCTGTGCCTCTCTTGCCATCCCAACAATGGGAAAGGACAAGACAACATCCGACAACTCCAACAAGATGGTGGCGTATCTGTTCACCTATTTCAACAGCAATGCCCCTGAGGATGAGCAGATTTGCTATGCCATCAGTGAGGACGGATACAATTACACCCCACTCAATCATGGCAACCCTGTTATCTCGTCCGACACTATTGCTTTCACACAATGCGTGCGAGACCCTCACATTTTGCGTGGCGAGGATGGCAAAACCTTCTACATGGTGGCGACTGACATGAAATCGAGCCTCGGATGGTCGAGCAACCGTGGCATTGTCCTGCTCAAATCAACAGACCTTATCCATTGGCAGCACTCAGTCATCAACTTCCCCACCCGCTACACAAAAGAGTGGAAAAACGTGATTCGCGTGTGGGCACCCGAAACCATCTACGACCGTCAGGCAGGTAAGTACATGGTTTTCTACTCACTGCGTACCAGCGACCCTGGCTCGTTCGACAAGATTTATTACCAATATGCCAACGAGGACTTCACCGACCTCGAAGGTGAACCAAAGTGGCTCTTCGATGCAGGCAACGCCACCATTGACGGCGACATCGTCTATAACGAGGAAGACAAACTCTATCACCTTTTCTATAAACAAGAATCGGGACGTGGTATCTATCAAGCCGTATCACCCACACTCACAGGTCGATGGACAAACATTGACGGTCATGTAGAACAAACCAATCAGGCAGTGGAAGGCGTAGGCGTGTGTAAGAGCCTCGACGGAAAGTCATGGATTATCATGTATGACTGCTACGCCAACGGACACTACCAGTTCTGCCGATCTTACGACCTAAAGACCTTCGAGTTTGTTCAAGACACTGAAACTAAAGGCAAGTTCACCCCTCGCCACGGCACTATCATGCCCATCACACAGGCGGAAAAGGACCGTCTCTTGAAGAATTTCGGAAATTTTAATCAGCCCATCCTACCAGGTTTCCATGCCGACCCCGAGGTGTTGTACTCCAACAAAACCAAGCAGTACTACATCTACAGCACCACTGATGGAACGCCAGGATGGGGCGGTCATGACTTCAGTGTGTTCTCCTCCACCGACCTCGTGAATTGGACAGATGAGGGAAAGATGCTCGACGTGAAGGGAGACCAGGTGAAATGGGCAACAGGCAACGCATGGGCACCATGTATCATCGAACGCAAGCAGGAAGACGGTAGTTATAAGTACTATTTCTACTACTCTGCCCACAACCCGAAGAGCAACCGCAAGGAAATCGGTGTAGCCGTGAGTGACGACCCGAAAGGACCGTTCACAGATTTCGGTCGCCCCATCGTGACCGATGCCGACCGTCCAGCTGAGGCACATGGCGGACAAGCCATTGACGTGGATGTGTTCCAAGACCCCAAGTCGGGCAAGTACTATCTGTATTGGGGCAACGGCTTCATGGCTGGTGCAGAACTGAACGACGACATGACGAGCATCAAGAAGGAGACGGTGAAACACATGACTCCAAAGGGTGGTTCGTTGCAAACATGGGCATATCGCGAAGCCCCCTATGTGTTCTACCGCAAAGACAAGTACTACTTCCTTTGGTCAGTGGATGATACAGGCTCACCTAACTACCATGTATGCTACGGCACAAGCGACTCACCATTGGGCGACATCAACATTGACGAAGCCAACTACCGTGTGATTGAGCAAGTGCCAGAAGACAAGATTTATGGCACAGCCCATAACTCCATCTTGCAGATTCCTGGTAAGGATGAGTGGTACATTGTTTACCACCGCATCAACAAGAACTTTGCGGACAGAAAGTATGGAGGCGGTGTTCCTGGCACACATCGTGAAGTGTGCATCGACAAACTGACTTTCGACAAGAAAGGCAACATCGTGCCAGTGAAGCCCACACTGAATGGTCCTGAACCTTTGAAAATGACAAAGAAATAAACCATGACATATCTACCAGCAGAATGGCATCAGCAAGCATTCGTGCAACTGACGTGGCCGCATAAGGACACCGATTGGGCACCAGTACTTGCTGATGCCATTGATTGTTTTTGCGAGATTGCCCGTCAGTTATCCACATGTGGGCAGGTGCTTATCGTGACACAAGACACAGAACAGGCTCAACAAGATTTGCGCCGACACAACATCTGTCTCTGCAACATCCATTTTGTATCCTGCCCCACCAACGACACATGGGCACGAGACCATGCTTTCATCACCTGTATTGATGAGCAGCGGCATGCCGTCGTGCTGAATGACTTCCAATTTAATGGCTGGGGACTCAAATTCTCTGCGTACCATGACAACCAAATCAACCAAGCCATTTTGCCTGACATTGCCGACTTATACAAGGCTTATGATGTAAGTGTGGAATACAACAATCATTTGGATTTCGTTTTTGAAGGCGGAAGCATAGAAAGCGACGGACAAGGCACGCTCATGGTAACCAGCAGTTGTCTGCTTGCCCCCAACCGCAATAACACACTGTCAAAAACAGACATAGAACAATACCTGAAAGAGACCTTCCATGCGCAGAGAGTGCTGTGGATAGAACATTCATGGTTGGCAGGTGACGACACAGACGGACACATCGATACCGTGGCTCGTTTCTGTTCCCCTACATCCATCGCCTATGTGAAGTGTGAGAATCCCGACGATGAGCATTACGAGGAACTGCAAGCAATGGAACAAGAACTGCAAGCCTTACGAACCGCAGACGGACAACCATACCAGCTCTTCCCTCTCCCGCTTCCTGACCCATGCTACGACGCTGATGGCAAACGTCTTCCAGCCACACATGCCAACTTCCTCATTGCCAACGATGCAGTGTTAGTGCCTACCTATCAACAGCCTGAGAAGGACACACGAGCTTTGACCCAACTGGAACAAGCATTCCCCTACCACCGCATTATCGACATCGATTGCAGCGTACTCATCTTGCAGCACGGCTCTCTGCATTGCTCAACGATGCAGTATCCCAAGATTTAATAACAGCCCAAGTTCGACGAACTCATAAAAACACTCAACGCTACACCGCTACAGTGCTACAGTTCTCTAAAAGGTTATCACACGCCCCACCATCAGCGCATTCTCTTATCAATCGTTATCACAGACCGAACCATAACTTACTAATTATTAACTATATATTATAATATATATAAATATATAATATAATAAATAATAGTCTTTACACATTTTCATTCAATCATTTTAGAACTGTAGCGTTGTAGCACTGTAGCGCAGCAACACGGAATCCCTAAAAGTATGCGGCACACTGCCGTTTACCAAGCAGACGGCGCACCCACAAGCGCAACAGCGATACACTCAGCACCGTGATTACGATAAACCCTATATTGTAATTATGGTACACCTTGTATCGTAATTAGCATGAATCCTATACATTTAGAAAAGAGATGATGGTCTCTCCCAAACCCTCTCAACGACAATAAATTATTTTTTTGGGGAAAAAGCAATACTTATAATTCCGCTGGAACTACTTCTCACTATGGCATTAAAACAACTAAAATATAAAAAGTACCATATAATGACATTGTTGTATGTAAAAGTCCAAACTTTGGATTATATTTGCAACTATAAAACAACAAGAACACGTCAATATGGCATTTAAGTACGATTATAACAAAGAAAGAACCTCGGTCGAATGGCAGCGTAAAGTTGATGAGATTCGTCAACGGGATAATTACACTTGCCAATTATGTGGTACACAGAACAAACAAGTTCAAGTACATCATACATGGTACAATCAGAATCTGCATTATTGGGAATCTCCCAATGAACAACTAATTACGTTGTGCAAAGATTGCCATTCTAAAGAAACTGATTTAGTACGCGGATTTAAGAAAATAAGACCTTCTTTGGATTCGGATATTGTCCGTTCCTTTGAATCATTGATGAAACAAGGCATTCTTTTGGCAAAGATTCTGAATGTCTTTGAGAAGATAGGAGTGGAAATCACCATGAGTCCAAAGACAGCAACAAGAAACGATTTACAAAATTCGTATCATTCCCAAAAACTTTCTATTGATGAGAGAAAGCAGTTGTTCATTCAAGCATTACAGCCTTTTGAGTCAAAATACGACAAAGATTATATACAAGCTTTTCAGAAGTATTGGTTAGCAGAAAAGGCGGGTACACTCCGCTTTGAGGTAGGAGGAAATGGGCATTTTCTTGATGCTGCAGGAATTACAACTGACTATATAAGCCTGAAACTTGAGAACTGGAAGTCGGAATATGATTTCATCAGAAGACAACGAGAGAGTGCGCTTTTATTGGACGAATTAGAACAATTATTAAAAAGGAAAGAACTTGATTCTACAAATAACCATTGGGAATTACAATATGGAAGAATCGATTCAGGATATTATCATACATCAAACAGGTTGTTAGGGAAGCTTCTTTTTGACAGAGGCCTGTTTGTGAAAGAAGTTTACAAACATGACAAATTTCTAAACAAAGAAGACAGGTCTTTATTATGTTATCCCATAGAAAGCATTGAGGAAGAAGAACACAAAAATTTGTCTGATTTTTGTTTTTTATATGAAGCCAATCAAGCATTTAAAACCAAAAAGAAACATAACCAAGCCATTTTATCATCTATAAGTCCTCATATAACACGCAAATCATTCTACATTGAGCATGGTATCAAATATCCTCACAATCTAAAGTATGATAAATCTATTCAAGATGTAGTAAATTCACTAAAATTCCCAATTGGAATTGAATATAGTTATGGCTGTATTTGGATTAGGGTTCACAATCCTACACATTGCGATTTACTTAATCAACTAAATAAAGTATATGATTTGGAACTACTTACGAAAATAAATTGGAGCGGCGCAAGTTTTCTACTAAAAGTTCCCTACAATATTTTATACGCAATGGATAGTACACAATTTGATTTTCGGGATGATTCATTTGAAAATGGTACAATGAAATCGATAAAACTGCCAACCGAATATAAGGATATCACATATTATGCTAACAAAATAGGAGAAATATTCAAACGTAGATATACATAGTTCAATATCGAAGTACAAAACTACATGGAAATATACATGATTGGTCATCATCGATTCACAAACGAATAGAAAGGCATAACAATGCTGCATTCCACAGAGGAAGATTCCAAACAAAAAGAGTTCGATGTTGTATCGAACTCTTTCTATTACTGGTTAATATCCAACCGTTCAACTTGGGGCACTCACACGGACATTGCCCCTTTCTTATTGATACGGTAAATTAGTTGTTCTCTGGACGAAGTTGACGAACCACCTCTGCTGTACGCCACATTTCTGAGTCGCGGAGAGCTACAAGCTCTTTCTCCAAACCTACACGGTAGTCGGGCTTAGAGTTTGCGTCGATAGAAATCTGTGCTTCGTTACCAGACTTTACAGAAGCATAGAGCTTCTCGACAACAGGCTTGATGGCATCGTGGAAAGGAGTCATCCAGTCAAGAGCACCACGCTGTGCTGTGGTAGAGCAGTTGGCATACATCCAATCCATACCCTTCTGAGCGAAGAGTGGCATGAGCGACTGAGTAAGCTCTTCGACCGTCTCATTGAATGCCTCTGATGGTGTGTGACCATTCTCGCGGAGTACTTCGTACTGAGCAAGGAGAAGACCTTGAATTGCACCCATGAGTGAGCCGCGCTCACCAGTGAGGTCAGAAGTAGCCTCACGTTGGAAAGTGGTTTCAAACAGGTAGCCAGAACCGATACCGATACCAAGAGCGAGTGTACGGTCAAGAGCCTTACCCGTAGCGTCCTGATATACAGCATAAGAAGAGTTCAAGCCACGACCTTCGAGGAACATAGTACGGAGTGATGTACCAGAACCCTTAGGAGCCACCATAATCACGTCAATATCCTTGGCAGGAACACAACCAGTGCGGTCGTTCCAAGTGATAGCGAAACCATGAGAGAAATACAATGCCTTACCAGCTGTGAGGTACTGCTTCAATGTTGGCCATACAGACATCACGGCTGCATCAGAGAGCAGACACATCACGATAGTGCCCTTCTCGGCAGCCTCTTCGATAGAGAAGAGAGTCTCACCCGGAACCCAACCATCCTTGATGGCCTTCTCGTAAGTCTTGCCCTGACGCTGACCAACGATGACGTTGAAGCCATTGTCGCGGAGGTTGCAAGCCTGACCAGGACCCTGAACACCATAACCAATCACTGCGATTGTCTCGTCTTTGAGAATCTCACGAGCTTTCTCGAGTGGGAATTCCTCACGTGTCATTACCTCTTCGATAACGCCACCAAAATTCATTTTTGCCATTTTGTGATTTTCTTTAATTGTGCAAGGATATCCTTGCGGGTTTATAAAATGAAATAATTATCCTTTTTGTTGGGCTATTCGCTTTGCTTCGCGCACTGCCAGATATTCATCCAAGTGTTCCGTGCGGCTCTTGGTAATACAAATACGTCCTGAACGTACAAACTGCAAGACACAATCAAAGTTCTTCAATTCGTTGAACAATGTGATGATGTCGTTTGTATTGCCTGTGATTTCTACAACTACATAGGTGCTGTTCACTTCAATAATACGGGCATCATAGGAGCGCACCAAACTACTAATCTCACGATTTTTCAGCATCACGGGCATACTCAACTTAAAGAGCGCGGTCTCGTTAATGAAGAGTTCGTCGTCTGTGTAGAAATTCGCCTGAAGCACTTCTATACGCTTCTCTATCTGTGCAGTAAGGATACGTGCCATGCGTTCATCGCAATAGGCCGTCACCGTATATTTGTGTGCGCCTGGTGTGCTGGAAGCGCACACACTCAACGACTCAATATTCACCTGACGACGCATAAATACGGCCGTGATTTGTGACAGCAAACCAGGCACGTTCTCTGAGTAAACCAAGAATGTATAGAGTTTTGTTGTATCTTGTTCCATTGTTGGAGTTTGTTCTTTTATGTCTTGTTTCATTTCCTGTACGCGATTTCCCAAAAGCTTATCACACTTGCCACAAGTGGTACAATCGCCACATTGACCACCAAAAGTTTTCTTCGGAGTTCGCATTACGATATCTCCAATAGCATCTCATCGATGTTTGCCCCTGGAGGTGTCATCGGAAGCACATTGTCTTCTTCTTTGATGGCGCACTGCAAGAGGTACGGACCTGGAGTTGCCAGCATCTCTGCGATGGCAGCATCAAGGTCTTTTCTTTCAATCACCGTCTTGGCTGTAATACCATATCCTTGAGCGATAAGTTCATAGTTAGGATTGAGCATAGGCGTGAAAGAGTAACGATGAGCGAAGAACATCTCTTGCCACTGACGCACATTGCCAAGGAAGTTGTTGTTAAGCAAGATTATCTTCACGGGAGCTCCTTGTTCCATAATCGTACCGAGTTCCTGAATGGTCATCTGCAAACCACCATCGCCAACAAAAAGGCAAACAATACGGTCAGGAGCACCGAAAGTAGCTCCAATAGCAGCAGGAAGACCGAAACCCATTGTGCCAAGACCACCCGAAGTGACCACAGAACGTGGCTGAGTGAACTTAAAGTAGCGGCAAGCCATGAGTTGGTTCTGACCAACATCTGTCACCATAATGCCCTCGTTATTAGCCGCCTCACTGACCTTGCGAATCACCTCACCCATCAACAGCGGTCCTTCCGTTGGATGGAGTGCCTTATCAATCACTTTGTTATATTCTTTCTCCGCATAAGGCTTGAATCCATCAATCCACGAGGTATGCTTAGCTTCATCCACCAACTTCGTCACAGCGGCAAGTGTTTCCTTGCAATTACCCCAAACCGCTAAGTCAACGGGTACATTCTTGTTGAACTCGGCTTGGTCAATATCAAAATGGATAATCTTTGCCTGCTTGGCGTATGTAGCAAGATTACCTGTTACACGGTCGTCGAAACGCATACCGACAGCGATGAGCAAGTCACACTGGTTGGTCATCACATTGGGACCGAGATTGCCGTGCATACCCAAGATGCCCATATTGAGCGGATGGTCAGAAGGAATGGCCGAAAGTCCCATGAATGTGGTTCCGCATGGAATGTCAGCCTTCTCTATAAGCACACGGAGTTCTTCACGCGCATTACCCAATTCAACCCCTTGACCAACAAGCACGAAAGGTTTCACGCTGTTGTTAATCATCTTGGCGGCACGTTCAATGTCCGTCATATTCACATCAGGCTCAGGGTCATAACTACGGATAAAGTCCACCTTGACAGGTTCAAACTCCACCATGCCCGTCTGTGCATTCTTGGCAAAGTCGAGCACCACAGGCCCCGGGCGACCACTGCGAGCTATGTAGAATGCACGAGACACCGCCCATGCAATGTCTTCGGCACGACGAATCTGATAGCTCCACTTGCTGATAGGCGAAGTTACACCTACGACATCGACTTCCTGAAAGGCATCCGTACCCAGCATGGCAACACCCACCTGACCACAGATGACCACCATCGGAGTGGAGTCAATCATCGCATCAGCAATACCAGTCACCGTGTTAGTTGCACCAGGTCCTGAGGTCACGATAGCACAACCAACCTTGCCACTCACACGCGCATATCCCTGAGCAGCATGAACAGCACCCTGTTCGTGACGAACAAGAATGTGATTCAGTGTCTTCTTATGATCATAAAGTGCATCGTAAGTAGGCATGATAGAACCTCCCGGATAGCCGAAGAGCGTATCTACCCCTTCGTGCTCCAAGGCACGCATCATCGCTTCTGCACCTGTTATCTTTTCTGCCATATCTTTCGTTCTACTTTACAAAAATTGTGTCAATCAATCATTCTTACGCCTCCCTTATCAGCACTTGCCACACTTTGGGCGTATGCACGGAGAGCCTTTGATACCACACGATTACGTTTGAGTGGCTGTTGTGGACGTGCTGCCAATTCTTCATCCGACAAACGCACGTTGATGCTGCGGCTTGGAATATCAATGTCGATGATGTCACCATCCACGATTTTGCCGATGTTGCCACCTGATGCAGCTTCTGGAGAGATGTGTCCGATGGAAAGACCCGATGTGCCACCAGAGAAACGTCCGTCGGTGATGAGGGCACACTCCTTACCCATGTGCATACTCTTGATATAGGAAGTCGGATAGAGCATTTCCTGCATACCAGGACCACCCTTCGGACCTTCGTGTGTGATAACCACCACGTCGCCTTTCTTCACCTTACCGCCAAGAATGCCTTCACAAGCATCTTCCTGTGAATCGAATACCACAGCAGGACCGCTGAATTTCCAGATGCTCTCATCTACACCAGCAGTCTTTACAACACAGCCATCCTGTGCGATGTTGCCAAAGAGAATCGCCATACCACCATCCTTGGTGTAAGCATGCTCTATGTCGCGGATACAACCATTCACACGGTCGGTGTCCAAAGTCTCGTAATTGGTGTTCTGTACACCCAACTCATTGCAGAACACACCAGCAGGAGCACTGCTGTAAATGCGCTTTGCCTCTGAATCTATCGTATCTTTCAGAATTGAATACTTCTCAATATCTTCTGCCAGCGTAGCACCATTCACACGCTTCACAGAAGTGTCAATCAAACCACCCTTTGCCAGTTCGCCAAGCAGGTTCAACATACCACCAGCACGACCACACTCCTGCACTGAATACTTCTGTGAATTAGGAGCAAGCTTGCAAAGGAAAGGAGTCTTGCGAGAGAGTGCGTCAATGTCAGCCATCGTGAAATCCACACCAGCCTCTTGTGCCACAGCCAAAAGGTGCAACACCGTATTAGTGGATGCACCCATCGCAATGTCGAGTGTCATGGCATTGAGGAAAGCCTTACGAGTGGCTATCGAACGTGGAAGCACAGACTCGTCGCCATCTTCATAGTATGCGAAAGCGTTCTTCACAATCTGACGAGCAGCCGCTTTCATCAGTGCCTTACGATTCACATGGGTGGCAAGAATCGTTCCATTACCTGGTAACGAAAGACCTATTGCCTCCGTCAGATTGTTCATCGAGTTGGCAGTAAACATGCCTGAGCAGCAACCACAACCTGGACAAGCACGGTTCTCCACCTCCGCCAGTTCCTTATCGTTCACCGTTGGGTCAGCACCTTTAATCATCGCAGCAATCAAATCAAGGTTCTCGCCCTTATATTTACCAGCCTCCATAGGACCACCGCTGACAAACACAGCAGGTATATTCAGACGCATGGCAGCCATCAGCATACCAGGCGTAATCTTATCGCAGTTGGAGATACAAATCATGGCATCCGCCTTATGAGCGTTGCACATATACTCCACAGAATCAGCGATGATGTCGCGTGAAGGCAAAGAATAGAGCATTCCATCATGCCCCATCGCAATACCATCATCAATGGCAATAGTGTTGAACTCAGCCGCATAGCACCCCATCTTCTCTATCTCTGCCTTCACAATCTGTCCTGCCTCATGCAGATGCGTGTGACCAGGAACAAACTGAGTGAACGAATTGACGATGGCAATGATTGGCTTGCCAAACTGCTCACGCTTCATGCCGTTGGCAACCCAAAGAGCACGCGCTCCAGCCATACGACGACCTTCTGTGCAGACAGCACTACGTAACTGATGTTTCATATCTAATGTAGAGTCTTTTTAATCTTTTTACACTTACAAGAAAAACCTTTTACCCATTCTCTATGATAGGACAATGCCTCTCCCATTGTATGGAAAAGGTGTAAAACGATGCAAAAGTACAACTTTTTGTTGACATCTGACACATATTTCGCAACAAAAAAGAGTGGAAGTCCCACATTTATCAGGGATTCCACTCTTTTTGTCACAGCCAGTGTACAAATCAAATGTATGACACCGCCCTATTTCACATATACCTTCTTTCCTCCCTTGATATAGACGCCAGGAGTAGTAGCAGCTTTCGTCCTCACACCTTGCAGCGTATGGATAACAGCATCTTGGTCCTCTCCGTCATCAGCAGTCACTTCATTGACAGTCACTGGCGATGGTGCGATATTGCCCAAGATGTAGGAGTCAGCCAAAGTCACCGATGCCGATGCCTTGATGCGCAGGAAAGCCGTTCCACCCTCCACTGTCTTGCCATCAGCCAAATAGAATCCAAGACCTCGTTCACCGTCTTTAAATTCATAGAACATCTCGTTAGTTGCTCCGTCACAAACCAAGGTAGAATCACAGGAACAGCCGTTCAGGTAAGTAGCCGATACTGCTGTGGTAGAGATAGTTGTCGGTCTCCATACAGCCTTGCTGTCATCCGATTTCACAATCACGCCCCTGTTAGCAGGGATAGCCTTACCTGTCAGTTTCGTCAGCTTCACGACATCAGTTCCGTCCGTCGAGTAGTTCGACACCGCCCATGCTGTCACATTCTCTGGAATGCGCACAGGATATGTGGTATAGAAACTATCCCAGTATTTCGACACAACCTTGCCGTCTTCCACCACATCGTAAGCCTTCATTTCACGTTCGATGGTACAATGCACAATAGGGTCATACGAAAGATGAGGAGGCTGATTGTAGGCACAATTCTGATTGATGACTTGCGCACGATAGTTCAGGTCGTCCATCAGGTGAGGCAAGGTGTAATCTGTCGGATAACTGGTGGCATTGATGACCAAATAGTATTTGCCGCCATTCTCCTGCCAGTTGATGATTTCCTCGCGCCAGTCGCCCAAGACATCACCGAGAACACATGGATTATACTTCGAGGAATTGTTTAGATTTCCAATCGTGTAATTGCCGCCATTCACAGACATACGCCAGAAACTCTTCGCATCTGAGTTCCAATACTCCAGCACAGACTTATCGTAGTAGTCATCAGCCAAATCACCATTCCAATAGATACGGTTATTGAGCGAGCCGCCACCACCATGGCTGATGTTGTTGGCAATCACATTACCCTTGATATCGTAGAGGTTAGACATGGCGGCACTATGCTGAAAATAGGCACTGGTCGCCTCGGGGTCGAAGTGACCGATAAGACCACGTCCCGTATCGCCGCCAGCAGTCTCATGCAGAATAAACTCGCCTGTTGCAGCATCGCGCAAGTCATAGCCGTATGGGCTTTCCTCATGCACCATGAACACCTCCAAACCCGGATGCTCCGTGTCGAAGTCGCCAAGATGCAGCGCGTCACCATGATGCAAGCCTGTGCGATAAAGCAGCGAACCGTCGTGTTTGAGCGCGGCAGAACCATAAACGATGTCTTGCCTACCATCGCCATTGCAGTCACCCACCGAAATCCAGTGCGCACCCTCGCCCCACAATCCTTTGCCTGAGGTTGTATGACGGCTCACCCACCGTTCCTTGAGCGTCACGCCATCCCAATCATACGCCGCCACAAAAGCACCACGATAATAGCCTCGCGCAAAAATCGGACTCGGATTCTTGTCAGGTCCATCCAGCCATCCGATAGCCGCCAAATAACGCTCCGACCTATTCTGCTTCTCATCCCCCCAATAACTCAATCCTGCGGCATAATCCGTATGATAAGGGATCGTTGCCAGCTCTGCACCCGTCGTGCCATCAAACACGGTGATGTACTCAGAACCATGGTCTTGCTTGCCACGACTGCTCAACAAGTTCTCGTTCGGGTCGTCGTCGCCAAGAAGCACATAATTGCCCTCGCCATCAATCGCCCCAGGAGCCGTCTTCACCATGAACTCGCCATAACCGTCACCATCAAAGTCCCATGCAATGAACTGCGTGGAGTGAGCACTATTGAACATGTTATAACCCGTCTGAATGCGCCACAACTGCGTGCCATCCATCTTGTAGCAGTCATACACCGCTTGCGATGTCGTGCCATTGCTTGCAGCGTCCTTCTCGTTCGACGGACTCCATTTCAAAATAATGTCATATTCGCCATCACCATCCATGTCACAGATGGAGGCATCGTTCGGTGTGTAAGTGGCGTTGTTGCGCAAATCCACAGGAGCGGCAGACAATGGTATCTGCCAATTCTGATTGCTCCACGTCTTACGGCTCACTTCCGACTCCAGCAAGTTCCCGTCAGCATCATACACTTCCAACCGATAGTACGACGAAGCCGTGCCATTCGCATCGTTGAAGTTCGTCTTGCCCATGATGAACTTTCCGCTGTTCACCTTGGTGTTCTGTGTGGTTGCATTGGTGCCACGATAGAGCTTGAATTTCACGTTCTTGCCATCCGCCTCTCTTGCGCGCCAACTCACCAAGTTACCAGTGCCCATGCCCGCTCCGCTGAGGCTCAGCGACATCAGAGCGCGGTTCAACGGCTTGGCTGCTGGCTTCGGAGCGCGATTGCTCACCACAAACAGCACTTCAAAGTCGAACACCTTTTGCCCGTCTTTCAGAATCTTGATGAAAGCCACATGCCCACTCACTTCGACTGTGGAAGTGTAGCCATCTTTCAACGACAGCACGAAGTCTGTCGGGTCGCCATACAGCTTGGTGGCGTACTTAGCCAACCCTCCATTCGTCAAGCCCTTGGTCAAATCGGTCAGGTCGATGTCCTTCCCTTCCTCACCATACGCGGTAGTTCCTTTACAGGTGATGGAGTTCACGAAATCTGCCGCCGTATAGAACTTCTCCACTTCGCCCGTCAGTGTCACATTGCGAAAGGCGATGGACTTCGGATTCTGATTGTCGATGCCGTTCAAGTTCCATATATATAAATATATGTGATAAGCCTTCGAGTGTACGCTCACCCCACTGAGCTGGTAGTCATAATGGCTGTATGCGTTCGGATTGCCCGCTGCCACTTTGTTGCGCAAGGGGGTAAGCGAAGCAGCTATCGTCGTTTCTCCTCCCGAAGCGATTTGAGAATACAAACCGATGTTGCCGCCATCGGTGCCGCATTTCACGCCATCGAACGAAAGCCCCGTTGGTCGGAACACATAGCCAGAGGTCGGGGTGATTGTGAAGCGTATGCAATGCCCTGCTGTCTTGCCCGTCACACGGGTTTTCGGCTTGAACTCCGTGAAATAAGGGTCGTATGCCACTGCCTGATACCCATTTCCTGTATCTGCATCGCTTGCCACACGGGTAGCCGTAGCACCGATATTTTCCCCCTCTTCAAAATGAGCGGTCACCAAACTCGTGACGGTCTCGTCACCGCTCAGTGTCACAGCCGACAGATTGTCCTTGTCGCTCAGTTCCCATCGGGCGGTAATGCTTTGCCCAAACGCCAAGCAACCTGTTGCCAAGGCAATAATCGTTAGTAAAAGTTTCTTCATGTTAGTTAGTTTGTTAATCAATTTGTTATATCCGTTTATTCAGGCTTTGCTAAATGCTTCAAGAACCACGCTTTGCCCACAGGGAGGAACAGGTCGTGCCCTGCCGCATTCAGATGCGCCGTGTCATCCGCCCCCTGAAAATACTGCTTTCTGAACTGTGCGTCGCGCACCTTGATGATACACGTCTTGTCGTAGTTCATCAGCACAGGCACATGGTGACGCTTGCACACCTTCTTGATGACTTTGCACACGGGCGCAAATCCTGGACGCTCCACATACCAAGGCGTGACATACCCGATACGCGCTTTCGGACAGTGCCGTTCAATGTTCGTCAGCATCACCTCCAGCGAGTCGGCAAACATCTTCAGCGAATCGGCATTCAACTTCACCTTGTCGGCATCGTTGTGACCAGCAATGATAAGCACATAATCGGCATCGGGCGACATGGCTACATAACGCTGCCACATAGCAGGTCCGAAATTCCACCTGCCGTCGTGCGAGCGGTCAAAAGCCACACACGAGCCATTGCGCCCGTAGTTGTTGTATATATATCCTAATTCTGCCGCCATCTTGGCGTGCCAAGACTCTTCAGCAGGTCTGCGATGATTCGCCACATAGCTGTCGCCAAACACATTCAGCACTTGCTGTGCTTGCGCTGGCACAGCCATCATCAAACCCATCACCAGCAGACACTGGCTCAACTTCTTTTTCATGTCGTTATTCCTTTTTAGCGTGTTTCAACGTCCCTTTTGCCTGACAATCCATCCATGTCCCGTTCAGTTATTCATAACTTACGAACAATTATTCCAAACTTATGAATAATTGTTCCAAACTTATGAATAATTGTTCCAAACTTATGAACAATTATTCATAACTTATGAACGACTCCTACACACGGTGTCTTGTCCCTCCCCTTTTGGCGGAAAAGGAACAACTCCCCTTACTGATTGAATGACTGCAGACGCGCGATGTACTTGCCGATGATGTCGAACTCAAGGTTCACCTGCGTGCCCACCTCGATTTGATGGAAATTGGTGTTGTCGTAAGTGTAGGGGATGATGTTCACCTCGAACGAGTCATCCTGCGAGTTACACACCGTCAGGCTCACGCCATTCACCGTCACACTCCCCTTATCAACCGTCATGTAGCCTTTCCTCGCCATCTCGTGATTGGAGTCATACTGGAAGCGGAACGTGTAACTGCCCTGTTGGTCAACCTTCGCCACACACGTTGCCGTCTGGTCAACATGTCCCTGCACGATGTGTCCGTCCAAACGACCGTTCATCATCATCGAGCGTTCCACATTCACCTTGTCGCCCACCTTCAGCAACCCCAAATTGCTTCTCAGGAGCGTCTCCTTCATGGAAGTCACCACATATTTCCCGTCAAAAATCTTCACCACAGTCAGGCAAACACCATTATGAGCCACACTCTGGTCAATCTTGAGTTCATCGACAAACGAGCACGTCAGCGTGAAGTGTACGTTCTCCTGTTCTTTCTCAATCGCTACAACCGTAGCAAATTCTTCTACAATACCACTAAACATAGAATCTCCATTTAAGTGTTAAAAACGTGCAAAGATACTCATAATCCCATGAAATTCCATATCTTTGCATCAAATTATCACACTTAAACATTAAAACAGACAGAAACATGACACCTAAACACTTTCTCACAATGGCAACCCTCGCCATCATCGGAATGCTTGCATTCAGCAGTTGCGAAGACGACAAAGCCGAGTACCATGCTCCTGTGTATAAGGACATTACTTTCTCCCCCAACCCCTGCTACCCTGGCGACACTATAACTGCCACCGTCTCCTATTCCAGCAAGGGCGAGAATTGGTACTACTTCAAGCAGACCTTCACCCTCGATGGCGCAAAGGTATCGGAGACATCCAAGACCGATACCAAACCATTTTTGCCTGACCCTCCCACAGGCAAATTCAAAGCTCCTGCCGCAGGTGTCCACACGGTCGAGTTCACATGTCAGCCCTCCAGCACCGTCGGCAACACCCTTTATCCTGCTGCCGTCACCATCACAGCTCAGTTGGTGGTGAGCGCATCGACCCCATCCCCATCTGATGAGGATAATGAAGAAGATTAACAAACACTAACACCTAAAACCTATTTATGAGAAAATTTATTTTTTCGGCAGCATGTGCCTTGACGGCTCTCGCTGCGACCGCCAACCACCCTGATTCTGTGTGGGTGCGCCCTGATGTGAAGAATGGCACACGCGACATGCAAATTGCCTATTCCATCGACAAAAAGCACTGGACACACATCTACTGCAACCTCTTCGAGAGCGACTACGGCACATGGGGCAGCGAGAAGAAGCTCCACTATCCTGTCCTCTCCTTCGATGGACAGACCTATCACGCAACTTTCATTCCCAACCCCAAAAACGCACAAATAGCTGTCACCGAGTCAGAGAACTTCTCCCTTTGGAAGCCACAAGACTACCCCTATGTGCCTGAAAACGAGTTCAAGAAAGTGCTGGAGACACAACGGAAAGCGTCCGAGAGCAACATCATCCGCATCCCTTACAGCGGTTTGGAACATCTGTTGAAGAAAAAGATGCGTGCCGACCAAAACAGTGCGTGGGAACGCGACAACTTCATCACGTCGGGTGCCCACATCGCCACGAACGAGACCCCTATCGAAGCCACGCTCAAAGTGAATTGGGATGACCGCAAGACCATCTCGCCCAATCTCATGGGCATCTTCTTCGAGGACATCAGCTATGCCGCCGACGGAGGCCTCTATGCCGAACTCATACAAAACAGAGACTTTGAATACTCCGCTGAAGACCGTGGCGGATGGAACGCGCAGACAGCATGGAAACTCGAAGGTGAGGGCACGGCATGGAGCATCGAGACCGATGCGCCCATCCACGAGAACAACGCCCATTACACAAGCCTCAAGACCACAAAACCTGGTGCCCGGCTCATCAACGAGGGATGGGACGGCATCACTCTTGAGAAAGGCAAGAAGTACAACCTCTCCCTCTTCACCAAGGGGGCTGGCGCACTGCGTGTGAGCCTCGTGGACGATGGCAAGACCATCGCATCCACCACGATGAAGGCGACTAAGGAATGGAAGCAGCAGAAGGCGACATTAACGGCTTCTGCATCAGCCGACAAGGCGACGCTGGTGATAGAGCCGCTTGAAGCAGGCGACCTCTCTCTCGATTTCATCTCGCTCTTCCCGCAGGAGACTTTCAAGGGGCATGCCAACGGACTTCGCAAAGACCTCGCGGAGGTGATTGCTGACCTCAATCCACGCTTCGTCCGCTTCCCTGGCGGATGCGCCACCCACGGTCAGGGCATCGACAACATCTACCACTGGCAGGCTACCATTGGCGACCTTTGGGAGCGTGAGCCGGCCATGAACATTTGGAACTACCACCAGACACGAGGGTTGGGCTTCTACGAGTATTTCCTGTTCTGCGAGGACATCGGTGCTGAGCCGCTCCCTGTGCTTGCCGCTGGCGTGCCCTGTCAAAACTCATGGAAGGGAGGAGCCGGTCAGCAAGGAGGCATCCCGTTTGAGGCGGACCTGAACGGCAAACCATCGCCCTACACCTACATGGGCAAGCCGCTCACCATGGAAAGCTACCTGCAAGAGCTGCTCGACCTCATCGAATGGGCGAACGGCGATGCAAAGACTTCCGAGCTCGCCAAGATGCGCGCCAAGGCTGGACACCCCAAGCCCTTCAACCTCAAGTACCTCGGCATCGGTAACGAGGACCTCATCGGCGAGACGTTCCTCAAACGATACCGCTTCCTCATCGACGGCATCAGGAAGGCGCATCCCGAGATTACCGTCATCGGCACTGTCGGGCCTTTCTGGGAGGGAAGCGACTATGAATACGGATGGCGCGAGGCAAAGGCGAACAACATTCCCATAGTGGATGAGCACTACTACAACAGCATCGGATGGTACTTCCACCACCGCGACTTCTACGACAACTACGACCGAAACGGAACGAAGGTCTATCTCGGCGAATGGGCTTCCAGGGGCAACAACGTGGCAAACGCTCTCATCGAAGCTGCCTATCTCGCCAATTTGGAACGCAACGCGGACGTGGTGGTCATGTCCTCATACGCGCCGCTGCTGGCAAAGGAGGGGCACACCAGCTGGAATCCTGACCTCATCTATTTCAATAACAGGGAGGTGAAGCCCACTGCCAACTATCACGTTCAGCGCGCTTTCGGCCAGAACTATGGCGACGAGTACATCTATGCTGACCTGCAGGTCAACGGTGGCAATGACATCAGGGAGCGGATTGACTATTCAGTGGTGAAGGACAGCGAGACGGGAGACCTCATCATTAAGGTAATCAGCCTCTTGCCAAAGGCATCCACCATAAATATCCAGCTCGGCGACGAGGCATTGAAAGGATACGACACCCTCGCAACTCTGTCCGTTCTGTCTAAGGAAAACGAGCCTGACCGCCAGCGAGAATGGGACAGGAACACCACACTCCCCATCCGTGTCGGCAGCGAGTTCACCCTTGACGTGCCACAATACTCGGTGTCTGTCATCCGCATCAAACCAGCAAAGAAGAAATGAACATACGTTTGGGAATGCTTCTGCTGTCATTAGCCAGCTTGGGACTTCATGCGCAAGAATCTACTGCCAGCAGTACGCTCTTCAAGCCAACTGATACACATATTTTATATACAGGACGCATCGAGGACTCCAACCCCGAGCGTCCTGTATTCACCTATCCCGGTGTGCAGTTGCGCACGGGATTCACAGGCACATCGCTCGCCATGATGACGAAACCACAAAGCGGCTACTTCATGGTTGAGATTGATGGTAACAAAGCACACAAAGTTGCATTCCTTGCCGATAGCGTTGTCACCCTCGCCTCGGGACTCAATGATGGCATCCATCAAGCCATCGTCACCTACATCACAGAGGGGTACGAGCGTCTGCCCGAGTTTCGGGGATTCTTAGTAGATGAGGGGCATACACTTGCCCCTGCCACAGACGTACCCACACGCAAGATGGAGTTCATCGGCAACAGCATCACCTGCGGCTACGGCATTGAGGCAGATTCTGCCCAAGCCCCCTACCTCGAAGAGACCGCCAACTATTACTACACCTATGCCGCACGCACAGCACGCAACCTTCACGCACAAGCCCTTGTGGTGGCACGCAGCGGCATCGGAGTTTACCGCAACTACAACGGTCCGCAGACAGGTGACAAGGTGAACATGAACACAGAGTACCCCTACACATTATTATATAATGATACTTACACATGGGACTTCACACGTTACACCCCCGACGTGGTGTGCATCAACCTTGGTACAAACGACACCTCCACACAAGGTGCTGACTCGCTCCTGCTCCTCAACGGCTTCAAGCAGCTCTATCATCAGGTGCGCAGCCACTATCCCCACGCTAAAATTGTATTGGTCTCAGGTTGTATGATGACAGGAAAGGCACTCTTCTCTACCTGTCAGGCAATGGACACAACCGCTGACTATGCCCACCAGCAAGGCGATACAGAGGTCTATCGTTTCGACTTTCCGCCCCACGACGGCAGCCTCGGCTATGGAGCATCTTTCCATCCCTCCATGCGTCAGCACGAGAAAATGGCAAACGAACTCACGACCTATCTGCGCCAACTCATGCAATGGTGAAGTGAAATTAAACTTTTCACGAAATCAACGTTCTAATAACCGAAACGCATAAGTCTATACACACATAACGCTAAACTTTACCAAATACTTAACAAAAATGAAACAAATGATGAAGACCTTGCTGGCAGCAGCATTAGCCACAATGCCGCTGTTTGCTACGGTGTCTGCACAGACATCGACCAAGACTCAAGTACGTGCTACAAAGGTACAGAAACAGCAGTCAACCAAAGCGGCTGCCCCTGACCCAAACTTCTACATCTTCCTCTGCTTCGGGCAGTCGAACATGGAGGGTGCTGCCCGTCCCGAAGCTCAGGATCTCGTCAGCCCTGGTCCACGCTTCCTGTGGATGCCAGCTGTTGACTACCCTGCCACCGACAAACTTCCAGAGCGCAAGATGGGCGAATGGTATGAAGCTATACCACCACTCTGCCGTCCTAACACAGGACTGACACCTGCTGACTGGTTCGGTCGTACCCTCGTTGCCTCATTGCCCGAGAACATCAAAATCGGTGTCATCCACGTTGCTATCGGCGGTATCGACATCAAAGGATTCCTCCCCGACAGCATCGACAACTATGTGAAGACGAAAGCTCCGAGCTGGATGAAGGGTATGCTCGAAGCTTACAACAACAATCCTTACGAGCGTCTGGTCACACTGGCAAAGAAAGCCCAAAAAGATGGTGTCATCAAAGGTATCCTGATGCACCAAGGCGAGACAAACACAGGAGATCCACAATGGGCTGGTATGGTGCAACAGGTGTATGACAATCTCTGTGGCGACCTCCAGCTGAAACCCGAAGAGGTGAACCTCTATGCTGGCAACATCGTGCAAGCAGAGGGTAAGGGTGTATGTATCGGTTGCAAGAAACAGATTGACGAACTGCCCCAGACGCTCCACACCGCTCAGGTCATTTCTTCCGACGATTGTACCAATGGACCTGACCGTCTCCATTTTGACGCAGCAGGCTATCGCGAACTGGGATGCCGTTATGGAGAGGCTGTTGCCCGTTTCCTTGGCTACGAACCCAAGCGTCCTCACATCGACATGCCAAAGAAAATTGAAGTACCTGCTGATGCTTTCATTGCAGAGGCCACAGTTCCTGGCAACCAGTTTCCCAAGGTAGATAAGCAAGGACGTGCCTACTTCCGCCTGAACGCCCCTGAGGCACGCGGCAAAGTTGTTGTCGATATATGCAGTAAGAAGTACGACATGCAGCCTGACGGCAAGGGAGGCTACATGGCTGTCACAGACCCCCTTCCCGTAGGTTTCCACTATTACTTCATGAACATCGGTGGCGTGAACTTCATCGATCCTGCAACCGAAACATTCTTCGGTTGTAACCGCGAGGCTGGAGGCATCGAGATTCCTGAAGGCTCAGAAGGTGACTACTACCGTCCGCAGCAAGGTGTACCTGCCGGACAGGTGCGTAGCATCTACTACTATGCTCAAGCAACAAAGGAGTGGCGTCACGTGATGGTTTACACCCCTGCCGAATACGAACTGAAAGCCAATGCCAAGAAGCGTTACCCTGTACTCTACCTCCAGCATGGCATGGGTGAGGATGAAACTGGCTGGAGCAAGCAAGGTCACATGCAGCACATCATGGACAACGCCATTGCCAAGGGTGAAGCCGTTCCAATGATTGTAGTAATGGAGAGCGGTGACATCAAAGCACCTTTTGGTGGAGGAGACCGCCGTCAGGGCATGAGCGACTACGGCGCATCATTCTACAAGGTCATCATAGACGACCTCATCCCTTACATTGATGCCACCTTCCGTACTCTTACAGACCGTGACCACCGCGCTATGGCGGGTCTTTCATGGGGCGGACACCAGACGCTCGACATCGTGATGAACAACATGGACAAGTTCGCTTGGATGGGTACTTTCAGCGGAGCTATCTTCGGTCTCGACGTGAAGACTGCCTACGACGGCAAGTTTGCCAACCCACTGGATTTCAACAAAAAGATTCACTATTTCTATATGAACTGGGGCAGCGACGACTTCATTAAAAGTGCTGACCTCGTACAAAATTTGAGAGACCTTGGCATCAAAGTAGAAGCCAACGAATCGAAAGGCACTGGTCACGAGTGGCTCACTTGGCGTCGTGGTCTAAATGAATTCATCCCACATCTCTTCAAATAAGCATTTCGACATCGGGGATTATCGACAAGTCCATATCCCCGATGTCAAAATAGTAAAAAATCATAAGAGAGGATGATGGAACAATACTTCCCAATGCTGAAATGCTGGAAGAAATAAGAAACATGATTGCTTTTTGTGGGTTGGATTGCAAGAAATGTGATGCCTACATTGCCACCAAGAACAATGACCAAATACTGCGCAAAACAACAGCAGAGTTGTGGTCAAAGTTGAACAATGCTCCCATTCTGCCCGAGTATATCAACTGTGAAGGCTGTCGCATGGACGGAATGAAAACCGTTTACTGCGAAAACCTTTGTGCCATTCGTCAATGTGCGTTGGGAAAAGGGGTAGAAACCTGTGGCAACTGCCCCCAAATGGAACAATGCTCCACCCTCGAAGCAGTAACAGCCAATAATCCTGAAACTCGGAATAATTTGAAGAAGGAATGAAAAGGGAATCAACCCTAAGATAAAAAAGAATTACTCTATAAAACTGAAAATATGAAAGAAATACTTTACATCTTGCTCGACAACTATGCAGAACACGAAACAGTTTTCTTGTCAGAAGCTATAAATGCCGATGAGCAAGGCTTCCGTAAGAACCCTAAATACACAAACAAGATGGTGGTACCGACAATGGAACCAGTAAAATCGATTGGTGGGGTACGAGTGTTACCTGATTATTGTTTTGACACAATGCCGAAGGATTATGCAGCACTGGTGTTGATAGGCGGATATGGCTGGCTTACCCCTGTTGCCGACAAAGTTCTTCCCTTGGTTAAGGACGCTATCACCCAAGGCAAAATCGTAGGTGCTATCTGTAATGCAGCCTCGTGGATGGCAAAGTGGGGACTACTCAACAACGTGAAGCATACGGGCAATGGTCTTGAGCAACTGAAACTCTGGGGCTGTGAAAACTATACTAACGAGGCAAACTATGTGAACGAGCAGGCTGTAAGCGATGGCAACATTGTGACAGCAAACGGCTCGGGCCAACTGGAATTTGCCTACGAATTGCTGAAACTGCTGGAGAACGACACACCCGAGATGATAGAACGCTATTATCAGTTCAACAAACTTGGATTTGTAAAACTCTTCTCACCACAACCACGCTTCACATTCAACACCATTGGGCTTTTCACCACAAACAACACAAAAATGGTAGCTTTCTATCGCGACGTGTTTGGATTCCAAACCGATTGGAACGGTGAAGATCCGAATGTAGAGATGCACTTGGGCGACAACCGCCTCATCATGTTCCCACGCCCATACTTCGAGCAGATGGTCTCACAGAAGTTCCAATATCCCCAAGGTTTCAATGGCACGATAGAGCTATCTTTCGATGTACCAACTTTTACCGAAGTTGACACAGAATATCAGAATGCACTTGACAATGGTGCAGTTTCGGTTCTTCCTCCCACGACAGAACCATGGGGGCAGCGCACTTGCTATGTCGCTGACCCTGAGGGAAATCTTATCGAGATAAGTTCATTTAAGGAAGGCGTAGAAATTGATTTATACTAAACCGCATGGGCGAAACACGCTTCTCCCCTATGAGGCGAAGATTACGCATATATCCCCTCTCTTTGGCGAGCCTTTATGTTGCTTCAGTACTTCTTCGGAAGTACTGGAGTACTGCCGCGCAAGTACAGGAGTACTTCCGAAGAAGTACTGACGGGATTGTGGCGTTGTCCATACGGTTGGGTATAAATGATTTTTTGTGACTTCCTTCATGAGAAATAAATGATAATTACAACAAAAACTACATTTGCAACATGAAAATCCTATTTTTCTTAACGGTACTGACCGCATGCCTCGGCATGAACGCTCAATCATTATCGTGGACAGCCGACAATGGCAACGGAACATTCACGAATCCACTGTTTTACGACGAGTTCAGCGATCCCGACATCATCCGTGTGGGAGAGGATTACTATTTGGCAGGCACAACGATGCACACCGTACCTGGACTGGTGATTCTACATTCAAAAGATTTGGTCAACTGGGAAAACATCAGTTATTGCTTTGACCGTTTCGATTTTGACGATGATGCGTTCGCACTGAAGAACCATAAGGAAGTGTATGGTCAGGGCATCTGGGCTCCAGCAATTCGATATGCAAACGGACAATTCTACATCTTCTCGAATGTGAACGGGAAAGGGCTTCAGTGCTACACAAGCAAAGACATCCGTGGTCCTTGGAAACACCACAATATGCAGGGGCGCATTTACGACCTCTCGGTCCTCTTCGACGACGACGGTAAGATATATGCAATCCATAATTACGGAGAGGTACGTTGCACAGAATTAAAACCAGACATGAGCGGTCCTGTTGAAGGGACAGAACGTGTCATCATCCCAGAAGGCAATGGTGTAGGCGAAGGGCATCACATGTACAAGTTCAATGGTATGTATTACCTCATCTCAACAGATTACAGACCCAATGGTCGCACATTGTGTTCACGCTCGAAGAGTATTTGGGGACCTTATGAGACACGCGTCATCTCTGCCGACGAGACCTATGGCTACCATCAAGCTCCCCTCACTCAAGTACCCCATGGAGAGCAGTACCGCATTGGGCATGACGGAACAAAGTTTGTTTTACCCCCAGTAGATAAGGATGCGACAGCTTGTACCAACGCCCATCAAGGCGGCATTGTAGAAGACACAAACGGTCAATGGTGGGCACTATTGATGCAAGACTTCCACTCCATCGGTCGCACTGTGTGTTTGATGCCAATGACGTGGGTTGATGGCTGGCCCATGGTAGGTTTCAAAGGTAACCTCGGTCGTGCGCCACGCACTTGGTTTAAGCCTGGTACTCAAACGGAGCAAAATTCCATCAAAGAACAAATTCCTCATGCTCCTTATGTCCGCAGCGACAACTTCGACGGCAAGCAACTCGGTCGCATTTGGCAATGGAATCATAATCCAGAAGACAAGATGTGGAGTCTGAAAGGCGGGAAGCTTCGCCTTAATGCCATGCCTGCAGAACAGCTGATGTGGGCACGCAACACACTCACGCAACGTGTGATTGGACCAAAGTCAATCACGACGGTTGAACTCTCGGTAAAGGGTCTGAAGGCTGGCGATGTAGCAGGACTGGGCAACATCAACGTACCCTGCTCGTGGATTGGCATCGTAATGGGTCAGAAATCAAAGACCTACACACTCCGTTGCTTTGAGCAACTAACGAACGACACCATTGATGTGCAGGTAGCTTTACCGAAGGGCAAAATCTGGCTCCGCTGCATTGGAGAATACGATGATAACCAAGCACAATATGCCTACAGCGTAGATGGACAGGAGTTCAAGACTTTGGGTCGCATGATGCCCCTCTCCTATCAACTCATCACTTTCCAAGGCTCTCGCCATGCACTGTTTGCTTTCAACACAACAGGCAAGAATGGTGGTGTTGCCGAGTTTGATAACTTTACGGTGGAAGAGCCTATGGCTGACCGTTCTAAAAACATCCCCTATGGTAAAACCTTCCGTATTATTAACCTTACCACTAATCGCCCCGCCATCTGTGACCCACATGGTATCCTCTACGACACGCACCCAAATGACAAGAACGAACGAACAATGTTCCGCCTGATTGACAAAGGCTGCGGCATGGTATCCTTGCAGTGCGTGGATGGCAGATACATAAAAGTATATGGTGAAGGTTTGGCAGGTGACGTTCGTTTCACGACCGATGCTAACGAAGCCGAAGTGTTCCTTTGGCAAGACTATCTGAACCAGGAGTTCATGCTCTATTCTCTGAAAAACCACCGCTACATAGGCAAGAGTCCTACGACGGGAAGCCCCTATTCGATGGACTTTGTAGGTCCTGACCCTGCCCGAAAGAACGGCAGCGTATTCCGTTGGGAAGAGTGAAAAGTGAAAAACTAAAAGTAAAGAAATTGCTACCGCAATGGGATGCTGACATCAAACCAGCACCTGCGGTAGCAATTTTTTACTTTTAGTTTTTCACTTTTCGCTTAAAATCCGTAATTTTGTCGCCAAGAAAGCAGTCGGACGGTCTGTCGCTGACGGCTCGCAAGAGCCGACAAGAGGAAAGTCCGGGCAGCACAGGGCATCCCACTTCCTAATGTAGAAGCAATCCGCGAGGGTTGAGTAATGCAGAAGAAAATAACAACAGACACGATTTGGGAAGGATGTAAATACACATTATTTAACATCTTTACGGAATCGCAACTGAAATGGTGAGAAGGTGGAGTAAAAGCCCACCAGCGGCATGGTGACATGTCGGCTGTGCATCTTGGGAGCTGCAAGTTCATGTAAACCACCGCCACAAGGGTAGCCCGCCCGATAGTTCGGTGGAGGGTAGAACGCTTGAGCCATGAGGTGACTCATGGAGTAGATAAATGACAGACACCACCATTAGAATGGGTGCAAATTTATCATGTGGATTACACATTACATTGACATTCTTTTTAATGGTGCGTACAAAACCCGGCTTATAGTCCGACTGCTTTCTTCTTTGTATAAAATATGTTAAAGTCTTTGTGTACACATTAAACATTTAGGGCTTAATGCGTTCCAAGATTCAGACAAAAGCAAAATGGTAATGAATAAAAAACATTATGGAGTGATGCTATCTTTGATGCTGACCAGCGGTATGGCTGTGGCACAGCAGACGTGGACATTGCAGGAATGCATTGACTACGCTATGACCAACAACATCCAGCTACAACAGAAAAGGATAACTGTAGCCTCCAACCACGAGGACGTAACACAGAGCAAGTACGCCCTACTCCCTTCGGTGTCATTCAGCACCAATCAGAATGCGTCATGGAGACCTTTTGCAGAATCGACCATCAACCTGACAAATGGTTCCATGACCACCAACCGCAACACCGTATCGTACAATGGCACATATGGCATCAATGCCAACTGGACGGTGTGGAACGGCAATCGCAACATCAACACCATCAAACAGAACAAGCTCACGGAGCAAATGGCGGAACTGGATGTACAACAACAAGCAAACTCGATTCAGGAGCAGATTGCCCAGCTATATGTACAGATTCTGTATGAGACGGAAGCAGTGAAAGTGTGTGAGGAAATCATCAAAGCCAGTGAGTTACAGCGTGACCGTGCCAAGACGATGGTTGAAGTGGGCAGTTTGGCACGGGTGGACCTCGTACAGCTTGAAGCACAGGTGAGCCAAGACAAATATTCATTGGCACAAGCGCACGCACAACTGGCTAACTACAAGCTACAACTGAAACAATTGCTGGAGATTCATGACACGGAATCGTTCAATATAGCAGTGCCAGCAGTGTCTGACCCAATGGTGCTTGCCACCATTCCTTCTGAACTATCCGTCTATGAGGCAGCCTTGGAACAGCGTCCTGAAATTCAGTCAGGCATGCTCAACATCCAATCGTCGAAAATAGCCATCGTATCCGCTCGGTCTGGCTACATGCCCACTGTATCAGTCACAGCAGGCATGGGCACCAACAACTCGTCAGGACAGCACAAGTCTTTTGCAGAACAGGCGAAAATGAACCTTAGCAACTCGCTGGGATTAACGGTTTCTGTCCCCTTGTTCGACAATCTACAAACTCGCACAAACATTCGCAAAGCCAAGTATGCTTTACAATCCAGCGAACTTTCTTTGCAAGAACAGCAGAAAAAACTCTATTCCGCCATCGAAAACTATTGGCTCAATACCACCACGTCGCAACAGCAATATGCCTATGCCAAAGCGAACGTGGAGAGTATGCAGGAAAGTTACAACCTTGTGAGTGAACAATTTAACCTCGGACTCAAGAACATTGTTGAGCTGACCACTGGCAAAAACAACCTCCTGCAAGCCGAGCAACAACTCTTACAAACAAAATATACGGCTTTGCTCAATTATGCCATGCTACAATTCTATGCTGGCGAAGCCATCAAGTTATAATAATTCACAACCAATAATTTACCAATTCGCTCCTCTGAAAGAGTCATAATACATCTTTGGACATGAAGACAAACAACATATTCTCAACGCTCATCATTGCAATCACCTTCGCCGCATGCAGCGAAGGAACCAAGGTGAACTACTCCACCACCCCTGTAGAGAAACAAAACATCAGTACCAGCATCACGGCCACGGGCACCATTGAGCCTGTGACAGAAGTGGAGGTAGGTACGCAGGTATCCGGCATCATCGACCGCATCTATGTAGATTACAACTCTGAAGTGCATCGTGGTCAGATTATAGCCGAACTGGACAAGACAAACCTCCTTTCTAAACTGGCATCTGCACAGAGTAATCTCTCTAACGCACAATCATCACTCAACTATCAATCAGCCAACTATAAGCGTTACAAGACGCTCTTCGAGAAAGGACTCGTATCAGCAAACGACTACGAGAATACAAAATTGAGCTATGAGCAAGCCGTACAGCAAGTGAAGGTACAGCAGCAAAATGTACAAGAGGCACAAACCAACCTTGGCTATGCCACCATCACTTCGCCCATTGACGGAGTGGTGCTCTCAAAGGAAGTTGAAGAAGGACAGACGGTGGCATCTGCCATGACCACACCAACCCTCTTCATTATTGCTCAAGACCTGACAGACATGCGTGTGATTGCAGATATTGACGAGGCCGACATCGGCGGTGTGAAAGAAGGACAGCGCGTCACCTTCACGGTCGATGCTTTCCCCGATGATGTATTTGAAGGTGCAGTGACTCAAGTGCGCCAACAGGCAACGACCGAAAGTAATGTGGTCACTTACGAGGTGGTCATCTCTGCCCCCAACGACCAACTGAAACTGAAACCTGGACTCACAGCAAACGTGACCATCTACACGCTGGAAAAGAATGGTGTATTGGCAGTTCCATCCAAGGCACTCCGCTTCACCCCCAACGAAACTCTGCTACAAGAGGGCGAAATCGTTGAAGACGTAGATAGCCCCAACAAGGTATGGACAAAAGAAGGCAACACCTTCAAGGCACACAAGGTGGAAATCGGCACCAGCAACGGCATGCTCACTGAGATAGTGTCGGGTGTGACAGCTGGCACAGAGGTGCTCACCGACTTCGAGATTATTGGTGGTGAGGAAGAAGTCGAAGAGACTGCATCTAACCCCTTCATGCCACGTCCACGCAACAACCGCAACGCCAATGGTGCAGGTGGCAACAAAACTCCAAATGCTAACGGTAATGCTCCCAAAAGATGAACGAACAGAAAGAAAATCGTAAAGTAGTCATTGAACTTGACAACGTGAAGCGTTACTTCCAAGTTGGCTCTGAAACCGTCAAAGCCCTGCGAGGCGTGAGCTTCAAGATATATGAAGGCGAGTTCGTGACCATCCAAGGAACGTCAGGTTCGGGCAAATCGACCCTACTCAACCAGTTAGGATGCCTTGACACACCTACTTCTGGCGAATACTATCTTGACGGTACACCCGTCCGCAAGATGAGCAAGAATCAGCGCGCAAAACTGCGTAACAGGAAGATTGGCTTCGTATTCCAGAACTATAATCTCTTGGCAAAAACCACAGCCGTAGAGAACGTGGAGCTGCCACTCATGTACAACAACAAGTACAGTGCCAGCCAACGCCGTGCCGCTGCCATCAAAGCATTGCAAGAAGTGGGACTCGGCGACCGCCTCGACCACAAGAGCAACCAGATGTCAGGCGGACAAATGCAGCGCGTAGCCATAGCCCGTGCATTGGTCAACAACCCCGCTGTGCTTTTGGCTGACGAAGCAACAGGCAACCTCGACACCCGCACATCCTTCGAGATGCTCGTGCTTTTCCAAAAGCTCCATAAGGAAGGGCACACAATCATCTTCGTGACCCACAATCCCGAGATTGCCGAATACGCTTCACGCAACATCAACTTGCGAGACGGAAAAATTCGTGAAGATACCATTAACACCAACATCAAATCGGCTGCCGAAGCTTTGGCAGCCCTGCCCAAGCCACAAGACGACTAACCAGCCGTGCATGGGGCGAAGGTTTTAAGAACTTCCCAAAACTATACTCATAATATGAACATACTAAATTTGTTCAAAGTCAGCATTAACGCTGTGGCGAACAACAAAATGCGTTCGTTCCTCTCCATGCTTGGCATCATTATTGGGGTGGCAGCCGTCATCATCATGATGTCCATCGGTCAAGGCTCCAAAGAGAGCATCCGCAAGGAACTCTCCACCATGGGTACTAACCTGCTCACCATACGTCCAGGAGCAGATATGCGTGGTGGTGTGCGCCAAGACCCCTCTGCCATGCAGACCTTGAAGATGGCTGACTACCAGCGCATTTTGGCTGAAAAGAAATTCGTCAGTTATGTATCGCCTGAGGTAACTTCTTCTGGTCAAGTCATCTATGGCAACAACAACACGACCAGTACCATTTATGGAGAATCGACCGATTACCTCACCATCAAGCAGTGGGTCATCGAAGAGGGTGTCAACTTCAACGAAGAGGACATTCAGAAAGCAGCCAAAGTCTGCGTAGTCGGCACGACTATTATCAAAGAACTCTTCGGCGAAGGCAAAGAGGCTGAGGCTATTGGCAAGCACATCCGTTTCAAATCCATCCCATTGCGCATTGTCGGTGTGCTCAAAAGCAAAGGCTACAACTCATGGGGCATGGACCAAGACAATGTAATCATTGCCCCTTACACCTGCGTGATGAAGCGCATTGCCGCACAGACATTCTTCTCCTCCATCGTCTGCTCTGCACTCACCGAAGAACTCTCCGATGCTGCCATTGAGGAACTCACTCAGATACTGCGCAGCAACCACAAACTGAAGGCAGATGCTGTTGACGACTTCACCATCCGCTCACAAGCAGAGATGATGGAAACAATGTCCTCCACCATGGACACAGTAACCATCATTCTCGTTGTGGCTGCCGCCTTCTCCCTTCTCGTGGCAGGTATCGGCATCATGAATATCATGCTCGTGTCCGTCACTGAACGCACCAAGGAAATTGGTCTGCGCATGGCTGTAGGAGCCACAGGCATGGTCATCTCGCTCCAGTTCCTTATCGAATCCGTACTTATCTCACTCACAGGCGGACTCTTGGGCATCTTGCTCGGTAGCCTAATCAGCAATTTCGTCGTTCCACTCATAGGTATGCCTTCCAGCATCCCAGCGTGGTCCATCTATGTATCTTTCGCCGTCTGCACCTTCATCGGTGTCATCTTCGGCTACATCCCTGCACGCAAGGCTGCCAACATGGATCCTATCGAAGCCATCAGACACGAGTAGTAAAACCCAAACATTCACATGAAAACCATCCTATATATCAGTGTGTTAGCCATATCCCTATGGGGGCATGGAGACTTCCTTCACGCACAGTCGCTTAAAGACATCTTCTTCAAGATGCCACAAGAACTCTGCCCTGCCCTGTCGGAATACAACCGATTGGAACTCATCGACAATCAGAAGAATAACAAGCCGATGCAGACACGCAACGTCTTCAAAACCTTCTCCAAAATGGAAACGCTCACCGATGACTATGCCCATCTTGTCGTGTCCAAGAACTCAGAAAAGACCATCAAGCTGCTCAACCGCAACGAAGAGAGTCCCATCGTCATGGTCATCAGCACTGTCTTTGCCGACAGCATTACTGATGCCTCTGTCTCGTTCTATACGACTGAATGGCAACCACTTGACGCGAATTGCTTTGTCAATACCCCAACCTCTAAAGATTTCCGTCGCATCAGCATCAACCCTGACACTAACGAATTGACTATCACAACCCACTATCCCCTGTCCCTCAGCTTCAACAACAGCGACCAACCACAAAAGCCTCACCCCCTGACGAATACCTATCGTTGGTCGGCAGACGAAGCCCGATTTATTCATCAAGAATAATCTCCCTATGCGCACACGGTGCGCATCCTTTTTCACACACCCTGCACATAATAACACGAACACCCTGCGCCTGTTATTTCCCTTACAGTGAGCATAACAGTTAGCGCAGGGTGTTCGTTTTCGTTGGTTTCGGGCGGCTGTTAATCCTAACGAATAAACCCCAATCTAAGGCTTGCAGCCATCATCTAATGTTTGTTTATTACAAATTTAAGCACAACGATATCATATTTCCCTCAGAAAACATTGCTGATACCAAAACAAATCCCTAATTTTGTGTCATCAAAGCCTTATTCATGGAAAATAAGAAGGACGCAACCATCACCGAAAAGGAGATAAAGGACGATCTCCGCTATCTGCAACTGCTTGCGCAGAGCTACCCCAATGTAGCCGAAGCCAGCTGCGAGATTATCAATCTTGAGGCCATTCTTAACCTGCCCAAGCCGACAGAGCATTTCATCAGTGACCCTCATGGCGAAAGTGACGCATTCAACCATGTGCTGCGCAATGCGTCGGGCTATGTAAAACGCAAGGTGGAAGAGATTTTCGGTCCCACACTCCGTCTTTCAGAAAAGCAGGAACTCTGTACCCTCATCTACTACCCCGAAGCAAAACTCCAGCGCATCAAGGCAGCAGAGAGCAATATGGAGGACTTCTACATCATCACTCTCAATCAGCTCATTAAAGTGCTGAGAGAAGTGAGTTCCAAATATACACGCAGCAAAATCCGCAAGGAGCTGCCTAATGAGTTCGGCTACATCATAGAGGAGCTGCTGCACGAGAGTCACAGCGGTGTGGGCGAGAAGCGACACCAATACTATAATGTCATTGTACAGACCATCATCGAGACACAACGAGCCGACCATTTCATCGTGTCCATCTGCAACCTCATCCAGCGGCTTGCCATCGACCGCCTACACCTATTGGGCGACATCTTCGACAGAGGTCCTGGAGCACACCTCATCATGGAGACACTGATGAACTACCACCATTTCGACATCGTGTGGGGCAATCACGACATTGAGTGGTTCGGAGCAGCGGCTGGCAACAGAGCCTGCATCGCCAATGTGTTGCGACTCTCACTCCGATATGGCAACCTCACCACTCTCGAAGATGGCTACGGCATCAATCTCCTGCCACTGGCAACATTTGCGATGGAGACCTACAAGGACGACCCCTGCAAACAGTTTGCCGCAACCGAATTGAACAAAGAGAGCCAGCACGATAAGAAAACGAATCGCCTGATTGCACAGATGCACAAAGCCATCACCATCATCCAGTTTAAGGAAGAGGCACGCATCATAGACCGCCATCCTGAGTTTGACATGGATGGGCGTAAGATGCTTGAACACATCTACTTTCAGAACGGCACTTGCTTCATCGACGGCAATGAATACGACATGCTGGACACGTTCCTGCCTACCGTCGATAAGGAAAAGCCAAACGCATTGAGCGAGGAGGAAGAGTTGCTGATGGCAAAACTGGAACACTCCTTCCGCACCAGCGACAAGCTGCAACGCCACATCCAGTGCCTGTTGGCACATGGCGGCATGTACTCCATCTCCAACAGCAATCTGATGTATCATGCCACAGTGCCGCTCAATGCCGACGGTTCATTGAAGGAAGTCGAAATCAACGGCAAGAAATACAGGGGCATGGCACTGATGAAGAAGACGGGACATCTGGTGCGAGAAGCTTTCAATGCCGACACCCCCAAGGAACGGAAGAACTACGCCAAGGACTACATCTGGTATCTGTGGTGTGGCAAAGACTCCCCACTCTTCGACAAAGACAAGATGACCACCTTTGAACGATACTTCATCAAAGAGAAGGCAACACACAAGGAAACAAAAGGTTACTACTACCAATATAACAACGACGAGAAGACTGTCGATATGATTCTTGACAACTTTGGCGTGAAGGGAAAACACCGCCACATCATCAACGGACACACTCCCGTGAAGGTGCTCAAAGGTGAAACTCCCATCAAGGCCAACGGCAAGCTCCTCGTCATTGACGGAGGTTTCTCACGAGCCTACCAGCCTGAAACCGGCATCGCAGGATACACCCTCACCTTCCACAGCCGTGGGCTTGACCTCGTGCAACACCAGCCGTTCCGCTCAGCCGAAGATGCCATCCAAAACGGCGACGACATCAAAAGCTCCACACAGATTGTGGAACTGAGTTCACAACGTATGTATGTGAAAGACACTGACAAAGGCAAAGTGCTCCGCACCAAAGTGGAAAACCTGAAACGACTCCTCTATGCCTACCGCAATGGATTCATCAAGGAAGTGCGGAGCTAAGAAACCCAATTTACGAACAAAAACAACACCCTCAAAAACAACAGTATATGAAGAAATTACTACTCATGACCGCCGTTGCACTCGGTTGCATCAGCGCATCAGCACAAGGAACACTTACGCTGAACACCTACAAAGGCACTGACATTTCAAAGTACGCAGGAAAGACCATGAACGTATCGGTCAGCCGCTACATCTTCAATGGATGGAACACAATCTCACTCCCCTTCTCCATGACGGAAGCGGCTGTGAACGAAGCATTTGGCAAGGACTGCAAGCTGGAAAGATTAGCAGGTGTTGAAAATGACGGACAAAACATTAAACTGAACTTCCAAAACTGCAAGTCAGAAGGTCTCAAAGCCAATGTGCCCTACATCCTGTACTACACAGGCGAAACTGGCACAAAAAAGATTGTGACAGAGAATGTGGCTGTGGCAGACGACGCAGCAACCCTCACCTTCACAGCCGAAGGAACTGGAGAGACCGTGACTATGGCATGCGCCAAGCAGCACAAGAGCGCAGAAGGACTTTACGGCATCTTGGCAAAAGACAATGCCGAAGCCGCCTTCGTCAACGTCAACGACATCAGCAGCGGCTTCTATGCCACCCGTTGCTACATTCAGCTCTCCAACGGCAACTCCACCTTGTTATCTACCAACCACATTTCAGATGGTGTAACCAGCATCAATGCCATTGCCAAACCCGACGAGACCATTGATGTCTATAACGTCTCAGGCGTGAAAGTCGCCAGCCAAATCAAAGCCGCCAAAGTGAACAACCTCCAAAAGGGAATCTATGTTGTGAAAGGCAAAAAAGTGCTGGTGAAGTAAACCAACCTACACCATACACCAATCAGGGCTGTGAACGGAGTTATTCCTGTTCACAGCCCTGATTGTTTAACAACTCGTCTATGTTTCCCGACTGAATATCGGGGATTGACTTTTGGATTCTATCAACCGACCAGTTCCACCATTGCAACTCTCGCAGCCGTTCAATCACCTCAGGCTCAAATCGTTTGCGTATTTCCCTTGCAGGCACGCCACCGACAATAGAATACGGCTCAACATCTTTGGTCACAACAGCCCTTGCGCCTATGATTGCACCGTCGCCAATCGTTACGCCAGCCATAATGACAGCATCATAGCCTATCCACACATCGTTGCCAATGACAATATCACCCTTGTTGTCCCACGCCGTTGCCACTTCCGAGATAGGCAAATCCCATTCCTCGAAGAATAACGGGAAAGTATAGGTAGAAAGCGACTTTAACGAATGGTTGGCACAGTTGAATATGAACTTTGTGCCACAGGCAATGGAACAGAACTTCCCGATAATCAGCCTATCGTGATTGATGGGATAATGATAGAGCACATTGTTCTTCTCGAAATCACACGGGTCATTCACGAAATCATTATAGATAGTGAACGCCCCAACCTCTATTGTAGGACGAGTGACAACCGATTTGAGATATACAGTCTGCCTATCACCTGTCCGTGGATAAACCTTACTACTGTCCATATCGCCAACAAGAATCTTTACGTTTAGCAAGAACAAAGGTAGTGAATTTTCTGTATATCGAATGGATTCTGCAAGCTTTTTGATACCCAATCCACAAAAATTATCCCTGTTCGGGACGAGACAAGCCTCTGTCATCCCCTGAAAGGAAAGCCAACCATGCGCCATCAGACACTGCTGTGTGCGGTGTGCTTCCACAGCCTCTAAATCGGAGTCCCCGACTCCGACAGACCGATGTCCCCGACTCCGACCAATCGGAGTCGGGGACATCGATTTTGGGGGACTTTCTGAGGTAAATAAACGAAACATCAAACAAGCATCTTTGGCAAATAACATCACAGGCAGTGGAGCACACAACAAAACAATCCCCAACCCGAGGCGGTTGCCCACAGGTTGGGGATAGTTGTCAGAAGCCGACAAAGGGCTTATGTATAGAGATTGACAGAGGATGCCTCCGTCATGATGTCATTTAATGAGCGACGTGAATGCCGCAGGATAAGGCGTCTCGAATTTGAGGAACTCACCTGTGATAGGATGGCGGAAGGCAAGACGGAAGGCATGGAGACAGATGCGACCGACAGGATTAGAATGGTTTTCATAAGCCTCAACGGTGCTGCCATACTTGTTATCGCCCACAACGGGATGATGAAGGTCCTGCATGTGGACACGTATCTGATTCTTTCGACCAGTCTCCAGTTTGAGTTCCACCAACGAATAGCCGTTCTTGCGCTTAATGGTGCGGTAGTTGGTGACGGCATACTTTCCACCATTGTCGATGGCACTGGAATAAGTGACAAACATCTTGTTGTCAGTGAGCCATGAAGTGACCATGCCGCTGTCTTTCTCCATGCTGCCCTGCACGACGGCGATGTAGCGGCGGTCGGTAACGATGTCTTTCCAGTTATCGGTGAAGGTCTGTTGGATATCGCGCCGCTTGGCAAACAGAATCAAACCAGAAGTACCTTTGTCAAGACGATGGACGGTGTGGACAGAGAACCGTTTGTTTTGACGCTTGACGTACTCATCCAAAATGGACTTGACGTTTTCGCGGCGGTCTCCCGGCAAGGCGTTGGTCAAGATGCCCTCTTTCTTCTCCACAATGATGATGAAGGCATCTTCGTACACCAGACGCACCCATCTGTTAGTGAGGGCGTGTACATGGCGGCTTTTGGACACCTGCACCAGCTGCCCAGACTTCAAAGGATGGTTGTATTGGGTGATAATCTCCTTATCGACATACACCATGCGCTGGCTCAGCAGTTCTTTGGCACGGGTGCGTGAGATTCCTGCTATGCGGGTCATGAGGAACTGCATCAATTCAGCAGGTTCAGTGACGGGATAATTTGTGTAGTGGTTGGCTGCTTTATAATCGGAATATTTGCTCATCGTTGGGAGTGAAAAATGAATGATTAAGAGTGAGTTAGAAATTAGAAACGGGACGTGGGAATCTATGAACGCCTTTCGAGCAGGACGACGTTTTCAACGTGCTGCGTGTGGGGGAACATATCGACGGGCTGCACACGAGCGACCTGATAATCAGTATCAAGCAATTGGAGGTCGCGTGCCTGTGTGGCAGGATTGCAACTCACATAGACAATACGATGAGGGGCGGCAAAAAGGATGGTGTCGATGACATCCTGGTGCATGCCTGCCCGTGGAGGGTCTGTGATGATGACATCAGGACGACCGTGTTCTTCGATGAAGTCCTTGTTGAGAATATCTTTCATGTCGCCAGCGAAGAAAAGAGTGTTGCCAATGCCATTGATTTGCGAGTTGACCTTGGCATCTTCAATCGCCTCTGGAACATATTCAATACCAATGACCTGACGCGCTTGCTTGGCAACGAAATTGGCAATGGTGCCCGTGCCCGTATAGAGGTCATACACCAGTTCTTCGCCCGTCAAACCAGCGAAGGTGCGAGCCACTTTGTAGAGTTCGTATGCCTGTTCGGTGTTGGTCTGATAGAAGGACTTCGGCCCTACCTTAAACCGCAAGTCCTCCATCTGCTCATAGATATAATCCTTACCCTTTACGACGTGTACCTCTTGGTCGCCAAACGTGTCGTTAGCTTTATGATTATCAACATAAAGGAGCGATGTAATTTGAGGGAAGGTTTCACTTAAATGCGCCATGAGGGCATCGGCTTGCTGCTGCTCTTCGGGTGTGTCGATGCGGAACTGGACGAGGAGCATGAGTTCGTCGGTGTTAGAGGTACGAATCATGAACGAGCGCAACAAGCCCTTATTCTGACGAAGGTCGTAAAATTCAAGCCCATGCGCCAAAGCATATTGTCGGATGTCGTTGCGAATCTGATTGTTGATGTCATCCATCAAATGGCACTCGGTAATGTCGAGTATCTTGTCGAAAGCCCCCGTGATGTGAAATCCCACCGCATCCATCACGTCATATTTTACATCTTGCTTCACCTCTTCGTCGGTGAGCCAACGCTTGTTAGAGAAACCGAACTCCAGTTTGTTGCGATAATGGTAAATGTTTCGGCTGCCTAAGATGGGCATGAACTCGGGCAATTCCACCTTGCCGATACGGGTCAGGTTGTCATAAACCTGCTGCTGCTTGGCTTTCAGCTGCTCGGAGTATTGAAGGCACTGCCACTTGCACCCTCCGCACACGCCATAGTGGCGACACACGGGTTCGGTGCGCAGCGGAGAGTATTCATGAAACTTCACTGCCACTGCCTCCATATAGGCGTTCTTCTTCCTCTTCACCTGCAAATCAACCACGTCGCCAGGCACCACATAGGGGACGAACACCACCTTGTCGTCCACGCGTGCCAAGGCCTTGCCTTCGGCTGCGCATGCAGTGATGGCAATATGCTCCAGCAAAGGCATATTTTTCTTCTTGTTACGAGCCATCTTGTGTGTATTATTGTTAATTTTGGCACAAAGTTAGACAATAATCGCCAAAGTTTTAGTCGTTCTCGTTGTTTTTTTGTATATTTGCGATTTAATTAGGCTATTTACAGTTCTATTTCCTAATCTGATGGAGAGACTCAATGTTGTCAAATGGGGCTTTATCGGTTGCGGAGAGGTGACCGAAAAGAAGAGTGGACCTGCCTTCGGAAAAGTGGAGGGCAGCGAGGTGGTTGCCGTGATGAGCCGCGACAAAGGGAAGGCTAAATCCTATGCCGAACGACACGGCATCAAGAAATACTACACGGATGCTCAATCGCTGGTGGATGACCCGAATGTCAATGCGATATATATCGCCACTCCCCCATCCTCTCATGCCACTTTCGCCATTATGGCTATGCGAGCAGGCAAACCTGCCTACATCGAGAAGCCGTTGGCGGCAAGCTATGAGGATTGTCTGCGCGTGAACCGCATCAGCGAACTGACGGGCATTTCCTGTTTTGTGGCGTTCTATCGCCGCTACCTCCCTTATTTTGAGCGTGTAAAGCAGATTGTGATGGGAGGTGAGATAGGAAAAATTCTGACGGTGCAGATTCGTTTGGCTGTGCCTCCACGCGAATTGGACTACAAGAGCGGGCAGGAACTGCCTTGGCGGTTGCAACCAGAAGTGGCTGGCGGAGGTGGTTACTTTTACGATTTGGCTTCCCACCAGCTTGATTTGCTGCAATATTGGTTTGGACCAATCATCGAGGCGGAAGGATACTGCCAAAATATGTTGGGGCTTTACAAGGTGGAGGACACGTTCAATGCCTGCTTCCGCTTCTCAAACGGGCTTTCGGGCAGTGGGTCGTGGTGCTTTGTGGCGCATCAGTCAGCACGTCGCGACCGAATCTCAATCGTGGGCACGAAAGGAAAAATTGTGTTTTCCGTGTTTGACTACGACCCCATCGTGCTGGACAAGGAGAAGGGACAGGAAGAGAGAGATGTGACCAAACCCCCGCAGGAGCACAACTGACTCTT
>CAMWJL010000011.1 GCA_947174565.1 uncultured Prevotellaceae bacterium
CCCCCATCCTCACCCTATTTCCACCCCATTCTTCACAAAAACGCCATCTTTTTACACTTTTTTCACATTTTTTTTGCCAATACCACGTTTTTTCCGTTTATTTGCAAATTGAAATAGTCAAAAGAAACCAAACCAACCTCTACAAACAATCCATCAAGATGTCTATGAGTACGGCAACAATCAACATACCTGTAACCATTCCTGCAGGAGCGGCGATTGACATGGAGAAAATGAAAGCCCAACTGACTGAATTTGCCCTCACTCTACTTCATACAGATGGACAAAAAAAGGCAACGCAACAAGACAGCCCTTACGAGTCAGCATTCGTTCGGAGTCTTGGTCGTCCAGTCGATTTCTCCGACATACCAGACGAAAGAGTAGCTTACAGGAAGTATTTGGAAGAGAAGTATAAATAACGGAGTGAAGCTGTTTGTTGACACGAACGTGATGATAGACCTTCTGGCACACAGAGAGTCGTTCTACGAAAATGCAGTCGCCATATTCTCCTTGGCGGATAATGGATACGTTGAGGCAGTCGTAGCGTCCTTGTCATACGCAACAACAGCCTACATACTGGGAAAGGTCATGCCCTACAAAAGTGTAGCAGAAACCCTGCGCCTTTTCTCATCAATGGTTGAAGTTGCAGCTGTAGATGAGAAAGCAGTACAGAAAGCGATAGCGGAAGACTGCCGTTTCACAGACATAGAAGATGCCATGCAGTATTACACAGCCACGCAAGTTTCATGTGACTGCATCATCACCCGCAACAAGAAGGACTTCGTACATTCTGACATTCCAGTCTTCACACCTACCGAGTTCCTCACACACCATCAATTCTAAACCAACGATATAACCAACATACAATAAACAATGACATCTGTAGCACTCAACAACCTATGGAACTACCTCCAAGGCCTCCAGCTCACAGCGAGAAACAAGGACTGGCTGATGGAGAAACTCCATGAGTCCAAGCAGGAACAGGCACTTTCAAACGAAATTGTCAAGATTCCTAAGCGATACAGAACAGACCCCTACAAAGTCAGCCCCAGCGGAGACCCCTACTGGGCAGACATCCGCAACGTGAAAGACCTGAAAAAGGTACTCCAAGAAGCAGACGAGGAGATGAAACAAGGGACGTTGACACCAGTCAAAGTGGAAGACCTATGGAGGTAATCCTTCACGAACAGGCAAAGAAAGACCAAGCCTACTGGAAGGCAACAGGAAACGTTGCGATACAAAAGCGCATCACCAAGCTGCTCGAAGACATCAAACTCCATCCCTTCACGGGAATCGGGAAACCAGAGCCGCTCAAACACAGTTTAAAAGGAGCATGGTCAAGACGCATCACCGATGAACACCGCATGATTTACAGAGTGTCCGACGGAATGATACATGTTTACATCCTCTCCATGAGATTCCATTACTAAGCCCCAAACAACAAACTACTAAACATAGGACTTAAAGGGCAACCGAATGGCATACACCTACAAAACACGACAAGGAGTTCACACTACTCATGCTCGAGACAGGAACACACTCCGACTTGTTCGGAAAACTAAAACGATAACAACAAATTCTATCAACTAAAACTCCGATAACGACAATGACAAGAGAAGAAGCACTACAAAGATTCAAACAGGCAAAAGAGAGGAAGCGCATAACAGTGGAGAAATTGGAGCAGCACATGAAAGAGAAGTACGAACGTGAAACAGGCAAAAAAGCCAACAAATTCTTCGTCATGTGATGATAGACCTTGAACGTTATAATTCCCTCTCACCATGGTGGATGTCATACAAAACTTCATTGAGACCGTCCTGCTATTAAACAGCAAACAGACAAACAACTAAAAGCTTTTTGCCTCCCCTCTTCTACAACGAAACATAACAAACAATACAACTTTTTTAATCAACTTTATTTATTAACTCAAAATTCTTTCATTATGAAGAAACTATTCACGTTTCTCATGACAATGGTGATTGCGATGGTGGCAGCAAATGCAGCCGACATCAAACCCACCGCTGTCATTGGTGAGGGAGCCACAAGCATTGCCGCTTTGGAAGGTAAGACGTTTGCCATCATCAACAAGGCAGAAGGCAAGGCACTTTATGGCTCCAATGCCCAGAATTTGGCTTATGATGTGTATGCAAACGCATTCGTAAGCACCAATTCGGGTTACAAATGGAAGCTTGTCAGCCTCGCAGACGACGCTGATGAGTCTGTCCGCAGTTATTATCGTATCCAACTCGTTACTCCAGACGGCAAGGATTACAACTGCTGGGGTATGGGGGGGGTATTAAACTCTCAACCTGCTGGTCAAGATGTATCGTTCATTTTGGGTATTAGCGACAAAAACGGTCAAGATATCAAGAATGGTGCAGTGTACGATGTTCAGTACGCAGAGGGTCAAGGCTTCTCTTTGAAGAACATTGGCACCGGCTTTTATCAGGGAGCAAACACGCTTCCTGCCAAGGCAGAAGAACCTACTTACTTCGACTTTGTAGAAGAGGTGGGCTTCACATACATTTCTGCCGTTAAGGACCTGCTTGCTGAAGGCGAAGCCATGAAGACAAATGTCACTGACGAAGCAGCCAAGGAAGCATACAATGCCGCTATTGCCGACATTGACCCAGATGCCATTACAGGCGATGGTCTCGCAGAGGCACAAGCAATCGATGCTGCTATCACCGCATTGGCAAAGCATCAAAATGCAGCTGGCTCCGATATGACCCGTGTCATCGTGAATCCCTCTTTTGAGACAGGCAACACCAACGGTTGGGTAAACAACGGCTTCGCCATTGCTCCTAACGCAAGCTTCCCTCTCATCGCTGGCGGAAAATACGCAGAGAAATGGACACAGTCTCCTGGTTCAGTCGGAAACGCTAAGATTACTCAGGAAATTACAGGTCTTCCCAATGGTATCTATGAAGTATCTGCAGCTATGCGCCTTATCGCACAGAGCGAAGGGGATGCCGACAAGGCTGGTCTCTTCCTCTTGGCAAATGACGAGAAAGTGGCTGTAGAAGCTACTGGCGTTATCAAGGCTACTGTAGAAGTAACAGACGGTGTTCTTGTTATCGGTGCTGAAATCAGCGAGGCACAAGGCAACTGGGCTAACATTGACAACTTCAAGCTCACATTTGAAGGTGCTCCTGCAACAGAAGATGACATGGCTCCAATCGTGGCAGAGAAAGCAATCGCAGAAGCATTGGGTGTTGACGTTTCCGCTTATGGAAACCAGCCTATCGCAGCCGCATCTGTTGAAAGCGTTGTGAATGCTCTCAAGGTGGCAGAATACGCTCAGGTACATGCCGACTACACACAGAATGCCGCATCTCTTATTCCTGATTTCGCTCAGTGGGAAGGTGATATGGTATCCAACAAGGGTCAGCACTGGGATGGCACTGGCACATCTACTTACTATGAGCAGACAGGTGCTCAATGGGGTCAGGACAACTGGACCAACAACAAGAAAACAACTGTGAACCTGCCAAAGGGCAAGTATGTGCTGTATGCAGCAGGTCGTGCATCCGCAGGCACTGCTTGTACTGCTTACATCAAGGTGAACGACGAAGTACGCGAGTTCCCCTCAAAGGGTGATGTTGGCTTCGGTGTAGCAACCGATGGTGCTGCTGCATTCGACCCTGCTACTGCAACCTTTGCAAATGGCAACAATGGTCGTGGCTGGGAGTACCGCTACATTGCATTCGAGGTGACTGCCGACGAAGGTGAAGACATCGCATTGGAAATTGGCGGTGAAGCTACAGCTAACCACCAGTGGATGAGCATCACGACTCCTGTCCTCCTGACAACTGCTGACAATGCAGCTATCGCCAAGCAGATACTGGCTGCCGACATTGAAATTGCTCAGGCTATTGTTGAAGCCAAGGCTGGCGTAGGCGAAGGTCTCTTCATGATTCCTGCTGAAGCATTTGAAACATTCGAAGCAGCCGTAAACGATGCTAAGGGTGTGAACGACAATGCAGAGGCTACCGCAGAAGACATCAATGCAGCTATTGATGCTCTTGCTGCTGCTACCGAAGCATACCACAGCACTCCTGTAAACACTCCTGACCCAGAGAAGCAGTACACCTTCCAGTTGAAGCTGGACGATGAGACTCCGCTCTACATGAACCTCTCTGATGGTATCAAGATTCAGGAAGAGGCTACTCCTCTGTCATTCGTTGCTGCTGCAACTGCTGGTCAGTACAACCTCGTTGCAGAAGATGAACTCTATGTAGGTTTGGCTGGTGGCAACGCATGGACAATGTCAACCGCTGCCGAGCAAAAGGCCGCTTGGGCTTTCACTGCTCTTGGCAATGGCGAATACAACATCAACAACCTTGTGACAGCAGGTCGCTTCGTGGGCACGAACGCAGCCGAAAAGACTGCTGGTTCTCCTTGCTACGCTGACAAGCTTCCAAGCAACGGCAACGTGGTTTGGATTATCGAAGAGTATGTTGCCAATGTTCCAACATTCGCTGGTATCATTGAGCAGACACTTTCTCATCCAGCACAAGGTGTTATGGGTACGGAGACTTCTGAGCAGACCGTGAAGATTGCTGAGGCTGGTGAAAGTCTTGTAGATATCACGTTCTCAGGCTTCAAGTTCCCTGTGCTTCCTTTCACAGTACCTGAGTTCACCATCTCTAACGTAGCTGCGGAAACTGCCGATGACGGCTCTATCACTTACGCAGCTGGCAACTTCCAGGTAGAAGTTCCATCGGGCATGATGAGTGCATACTACAATGGCACACTTGAAGGTGTTCAGGCTTCTGCTGAGGCTACTCCTCTCTTCAAGCTTGTTATCTCAAACGCTACAACAGACGAGGTTTACTTCGGCGCTGACCAAGATGCCATCGACGCTTACAAGGCTTCATTCGAGCCAGAGCCTGAACTCGCTTGGGTTGACCTGACTGACGATATGTACCATGAGTGGACTGGTGTTGATGCCAATGCTGAAATCACAAGCAACGCACCAGCCTTCGAGAAGAACATCGGCAATGAAGTTGGTGGCGGTACAACCGTCTATGGTAACGGTAGCGTGGCTGCAAAGACATACGCAGCACTGGCTGACTACAAGGCACTGAAAGTGACTCGCTCTAACGAAACAGGTGGCGTGCCACGTCTCCTCTTCGGACGTTCAGAAGACAACTCACAAGACTTCATTGAAATCGCAGATGTTCAGAGCCCTTACATCAAGGCAACTGAGGACGATGGTCTCACTTGGATTATCGACCTCGACAAGATTAAGGCAGAGAAGGACGGTCTTGCAAATCTCAATGTTATCAAGGTTTCTTGGGGCGGTGCTGCTACCATCACTTCTATCCAGCTGGGTAAGGTAGCAGAAGAAGAAGTTCCTGAAATCGCTATCAGCGTTGAGCGCATCGTTAATCAAGGATACGCAGCACAAACTGAGTCTATCGACTTCACAGAGGTTGCAGAACTCCTTGGTGTGGACGCTATCACAGAAGACATGCTCCGTGTGGTTGAAGCTGACGGCACTTTGAACAGCGACATTGCCAAGTACGATGGTTGGTTCAACAAGGATGGCTACGCTCAGACATGGGGTGACAACTCATTCGTGTGCGTGAAGCTCTTCCAAGCTATTGAAGATGGCAAGTACGAAATTTGCGACATGAACAATCCACAGGTAGATGACGAAGTTACTGCCAAGTGGGCTGTTGTTAATGGCGAAAAGACCGTATATATCAACATCAACGTTAAGTTCATTAAGAAGCCTGTTGTCGGTCCCACATTCGACGAACTCAACAAGCTGGGCGACGACGTGGTTGTTTCATTCACTTCTGAATGCGGCAAGAGCTACGAAGGACTCTCTGGCAATGTTGACATGACAGATATCCTCGAAACTCTCGGTGCAGATTTCATCTACGAGGTAGATATCTACGCTGTTCAGTCAGACGGTTCGCTCGACAACAACTACAAGCTCGGCACTACCGACGGCTGGCGCAATGCTGACGGCGATTGGCAGAACTGGGGCGCAGACGCTCGCTTCTATGTGAAGGTTAACTTCTCTGCTGCTGAAAATCAGATTTATGAGGTAGGTGGCATGGACGGTCAGAACACTGAGCCTGCTGAATACACCGCTACCTTCGCATTCGTGAAGAAGGGAACTCACGACGCAGTGGTGCTCAAGGTGACACTCACTTACGATAACAATGTTAGCATTGACGGCATCGACGCTGCCAAGGCTAAGGCTAACGGCAAGTACCTCCAGAATGGCAAGATTGTCATTGTCAAGAACGGCAAGACATACTCTGTTTCTGGTGTTGAAATCAAGTAAGCCAATTTACTTGACATACATTTATTAAGAGTGTGGGGCCACCGCCCCACACTTTTTTTGTTCCCCCTCTTGGTACATCCCTACAAGATTCCGCCATCCGCAGAATCAGATACACAAAGGCAGGTCACGACCTCGCCATTCGCCCCGCGGTTCTCAACCCTAAAAAGCCCTCCAAAATCGGTGTCCCCGACTCCGATTGGTCAATGTCCCCGACGTCGGTCAGTCGGAGTCGGGGACATCGATTTAGAGGCTGTTTGTGGATGGTGTATTTGCTTATTTTGGAAAGCCTGCTGGAACAGACCGATAACACGCATTTCGGGGTGCAGTCATTCATGCCCTGTCCGTGCATTGGGGTGAAAAACAAAGAGACGTTTGATGGTGACCGCCTGTCTGTAAATGTACTTACAAACGCAGAACCTCACGAATGCTTCTTGGTCACCCAAAGTGGAATACTGGTCTCAAACATGATTTTCCGAAGAAATAATTGGGCTGTTTCAAAGAAAAGACGTATCTTTGCAACAACAGTTCCCGCCACGCCTCCTAACAATGCGTACCACGGCGGGACTTCGTCATTTTTTATATGTATGAAATACGACAAGCAACCTACCGATATCACGACGCAACTTTCCATCTTGAGGCAACGTGGTCTCATTGTCAACGATGAGGACATGGCATTGAGACAACTCGCTTCTATCAGTTACTTTCGCCTGGCAAGTTATTGGAAACCTTTTGAAACAGGCGATAATGCGTACATGTTCGCCAGTGATACACGCCTCGAGGAAGTGGTTTCTCTTTACACTTTCGATAAAGAACTGCGCTCCATCATCTTTACTGCCATACAAGACATTGAGGTCGCTTTGCGCACACGCATCATACATTTCTTTTCATTGTCCCACGGTGCCTTTTGGTTTATGGACGCAAGCAAGTTCAACAACCATGACATATTCCAGAAATGTCTTGACAGCATACAAGTGGAACTCAGCCGCTCAAAAGAGGATTTTCTTCTGGAACACTTTGCCAAGTATGACTCACCATCCATGCCACCTGTATGGAAAACACTGGAAGTTGTTTCTTTCGGCAATCTGTCGAAATTGTATGCTAATATGAAGGACGTGGAAGTGAAGAAACAAGTGGCTAAAAGCATGGGACTACCCCAATACACTTATCTGGAAAGTTGGATGCGCAGCCTTACCGTGTTACGCAACTGTTGTGCCCATCATGGACGTGCATGGAATCGGCGTTATCCTGCCATGCCACTACTGCCAAGAAGACTGCCTCAAGCTTGGGTGGACACGCAACATATACGCCCTATGAAGCTATATGCCCAGCTGTGTACATTGCTATATATTGAACAACACATCACTCCAAATAGTTGCATAAAAGACAAGTTGCTGCACCTACTCAAAGCATATCCACAAGCAAACCGTAGGCAAATGGGCTTCCCTCGTGGATGGGAAGATGAACCTTTGTGGAAAGTGTAGTACAGGCTTTATACAAGACTCATGCGCCCCCCTATTCAAATAAAGAATAGACAGAGAACTCTTCCAATCTGCCCGAAGTGCCACCTCACACTTTTTTGCCTGCATTCTTGGCACATTCAAGAAAGAATGTTACCTTTGCAAACCATTTATACATTACTAACTTAACTTATGAAGAAAATCATTTCTCTTTGTGCCGCACTGGCAATGGCAGGCGGCATGACTGCGCAGACACACACGCTGGACGTGAACACGACGAAAGTGGGTGCACCCATCGCTTCGACGATGTATGGTATCTTCTTTGAGGATATCAACTATGCGGCTGACGGCGGTCTGTATGCCGAATTGGTGAAGAACCGTTCGTTTGAGTTCCCCAACCACTTTGCAGGGTGGGATATCTCAGGACAGGTGACGCTGAAGGATGACGGCCCTTTCAAGAAAAATCCACACTATGTGCGCCTGGCTCCGTCGGGACACCGAGACAAGTACACCATGATTGAGAACCACGGCTTCTTCGGCATGGGCGTAAAGGGCGGTCAGGAGTATCGCTTCTCGGTGTGGGCACGTGTGCCTGATGGCGGCACTGCCAAGCTGTGGGTAGATATTGTCGATAACGCCACTATGGGGGACGACCAAAAGATAGGCAATGTCGGCGTGGAGGTGAAAGGCAAGGAGTGGAAGAAGTACACTGCCATCGTGAAGCCTAACCGCACGTTTGCCAAGGCACATCTGCGTGTGTGGGGCGACGCGAAGGTGACCACCGATGTGGAGCACGTGAGCCTCTTCCCTGTAGATACTTACAAGGGACACGAGAACGGCATGCGCAAGGACTTGGCTGAGAGCCTTGAGCAGCTGCATCCAGGCGTGTTCCGCTTCCCCGGCGGCTGCATCGTGGAGGGCACGGACTTGGCTACCCGATATCAATGGAAGAACTCGGTCGGTCCTGTGGAGGACCGTCCACTGAACGAGAACCGCTGGCACTACACGTTTACGCACCGTTACTTCCCCGACTACTATCAGAGTTATGGCTTGGGCTTCTTCGAGTATTTCTTGCTGTCGGAGGAGATTGGTGCTGAGCCACTGCCCGTTGTGAGCGTAGGACTCTCATGCGAGTTCCAAAATGGTGCTGAACGCAGTGATGCGCATGTGCCTGTGGATCAGCTGCAACCTTACATCGACGATGTGCTCGACCTCATTGAGTTTGCCAATGGCGACCCCGACAAGAACATGTGGGCAAAATTGCGTGCCGACATGGGACACCCCGCTCCGTTCAACCTGAAATATGTGGGCATCGGCAATGAGCAGTGGGGGGCTATCTATCCCGAGAACCTGAAGCCCTTTGTGGAGCAGGTGCGCAAGAAGTACCCCAACATCAAGATTGTGGGCACGAGCGGACCTAACTCGGAAGGCAAGGACTTTGAGTACCTCTGGCCCGAGATGCGCAAGATTGGTGCCGACCTGGTGGATGAGCACTACTACAGAAACGAAGCATGGTTCCTCGGCACACCCGATGCGAAGAAGCGTTGGGGCAACTGCGGCGCAAACCGCTATGACAGCTACAAGCGTGGCAAGGGTGAGCCAAAGGTGTTCGCAGGCGAATATGCTTGCCACGGCGATGGCAAGAAGTGGAACCACTTCAACGCCGCACTGATGGAGGCCGCCTTCATGACAGGCCTGGAGCGCAATGCCGACATCGTGGAGATGGCTACCTATGCGCCTCTCTTCGCCCATGTGGAGGGTTGGCAGTGGCGTCCTGATGCCATTTGGTTCGACAACCTCCGCAAGTTCAACTCTTGTGCTTACTATGTGCAACAGCTCTATTCGGTGAACAAAGGCACGAACGTGCTGCCACTCACCATGCAGGGCAAGCCTGTGGCTGGCAACCCTGACCAAGACGGTCTCTTCGCTTCTGCCGTGCTGGACAAGAACACAAACGAGGTCATCGTCAAGGTGGTGAACACGGGCGACAAGCCACAGCCTATAACACTGAACTTGAAGGGCATGAAGGGCAACCACACAGCACAACTCATCACCTTCCACAGCGACGACCTGACAGCGGAGAACACGCTGGAAGAGCCTGAGAAGATTGTGCCGAAGACATCAGAACTGACGGTGACTGCACCTCTGCAGGACATCACTGTGCCCGCGCGTACATTCTATATCTATAAGATTAAGAAGTAATCATCATTAAACCTTTTCAGATTTTGTGTGTCGAATCGTTATATCAAACAATCACACACAACACGCAAACGCAATGAAGAAGTTTTTTCTTTCCATTCTGCTGTGCGCTGCCATGTTTGGCGGCGCACAAGCACAACAATCCAAGGTGTATTTCACCAAGGACATAACGCCCGAGTCGCTGGTGAAGATTTACGAAGCACTCGGCATCAAGGCACACGGACGTGTGGCAGTGAAGATAAGCACGGGAGAAAGCGGTGGCAACAACTATCTGAAACCCACCCTTATCCGCAACCTCGTAGATAAGGTGAACGGCACTATCGTGGAGTGTTGCACAGCCTACGGCGGCAGCCGTCAGGACAAGGCGAAGCACTGGGCAACCATCCATGAACACGGCTTCGACAGCCTCTTTGCCGTCGATATTATGGACGAGTACGGCGACCTGCGTATCCCCGTGCAGGACAAGACGTGGATTAAGTACGACATCGTGGGCGAGCACCTCGGTAACTACGACTTCTGCATCAACCTCGCTCACTTCAAGGGACACCTGATGGGCGGCTTTGGCGGCGTGCTGAAAAACCAATCCATCGGTTTCGCCTCCACGGCTGGCAAGGCTTACATCCACTCCCACGGCGTGACGGACAACCCTACGGATGCGTGGAAGCACACGCAGCCACAGGACGCTTTCCTCGAAAGCATGGCATCGGCTGCACAGGCTGTAGCAAACTGGTTCGGCAAGGACAACATCGTCTATATCAACGTGCTGAACAACATCTCCATCGACTGCGACTGCGACGCACACCCCCATGCACCTGAGATTCAGGACATCGGCATCGTGGCATCGACCGACCCTGTTGCGTGCGACCGCGCCGCCTACGACCTTATCTATCAGGTGAAGAAGGACGACAAGAACAACCCTGACCCACTGAAACGCCGCATTGAGAAACAGCATGGCATCCACATTGTAGAATGGGGCGAGAAGATTGGCTTAGGCACAACGAACTACAAGCTGGTGAAGCTGTAACACAGCTCCTCTTCACCCTCTTCCTCAACTTCAGGAACTTCATTCCATAAGAAATGACTTACAAACACACTCTTTTGACAGCCGTTGCCTTGGCAACAGCTGTCTGTGTATATGCACAACAGCGCATAGACACTTTGCAGAACGTAGTAGTAACGGGCACTCGCAATGCCACCGATGTGCGCTACCTGCCATTGACTGTGACCGTGGTGGATAACGAGAAACTGAACGAGCAGTATCGCACCTCGGTGCTGCCCACCGTGATGGAGCAGACTCCAGGCCTGTTCACCACGAGCCGTGGCGTGTTGGGATATGGTGTAAGCACAGATGCAGCAGGCTCAATGAAGATTCGCGGCATCGGCAGCGGTGCAGAACTGCTGGTGCTGATTGACGGTCAGCCGCAGTACGCAGGGCTGATGGGACACCCCATCCCCGATGCCTATCAGACGATGATAGCAGAGAAGGTGGAAGTGGTGCGCGGACCTGCCTCCCTACTCTATGGCAGCAACGCAATGGCAGGTGTGATGAACATCGTAACTCGACAAATGCCTACCAACGGCATGAAGACAGACATCCAAGTGCAAGGCGGCAGCTATGGCACAATGCAGGCGGATGCCACCAACCGCATGAAGCAGGGCAAGTTCACCAGCATCGTAGGCGCACAGTACCAGCGCACCGACGGACACCGCACGAACAGCGAATTTGAGCAGTTGGCTGGCTATGTGAAGTTAGGTTACGACTTCACCAGCAACTGGAAGGCGACGGGCGACCTGAACGTCACACACTTCAACAGCAGCAATCCTGGGCGTGTAGATGCACCCATCATCGACAACGACATGAAGATTACGCGTGGACTTGCCAGCGTGAGCGTCACCAACAGCTATGACCGCACCAATGGCACATTGCGCGCCTATCTCGACTGGGGACACCACAACATTGATGACGGCTACAACGCAGGTGGCAACCCTCGACCAACCCTCTACAAGCACAACGACTACATTGGTGGCTTGACGTGGTATCAGAGCGCAACCCTCTTCGCTGGCAACCGCACCACCGTGGGGGTGGATTGGCAGCACTTTGGCGGCTCGGCATGGAACGAGAACAAGCAGACGGGCGAGAAAACCTACCTGACGAAGGACGAAAACGGCACAGTGGTGGAGAAGCAACATGCTGACGAAGTGGCGGGCTATGTAGATTTCCGTCAGGACATCACCCTTTGGCTCACATTAGACGCAGGACTGCGAGTTGACCACCACTCCGTCATCGGCACAGAACTTGTGCCACAGGGCGGTCTTGCGTTCCACCTCAACAGGAACGCTGACGTGAAGGCATTGGTGAGCAAGGGCTTCCGCAACCCCATCATGAAAGAGATGTACATGTTTCCACCAGCCACCACCGACCTCAAGCCCGAACGTATGATGAACTACGAACTCTCGTTCACCCAAAGTTTCGGCAAGAAAGGTCACTTTGGTGCTAACCTCTTCTACATCAAGGGCGACAACCTCATCAGCACCGTCCGCATTGACGGGAAGCCGCGCAACGTGAACACGGGCGAGTTCAAGAACTGGGGGTTAGAACTGGAGGGAACTTGCCGCATCAATGACCATTGGAGCCTCAACGCCAACTACTCACATCTGCGCATGGACACCCCGTTGGAAGGTGCGCCCGAGGGCAAACTCTATGTGGGCATGCACTTCCACCAAGCAAAATGGGCGGTGACAGCAGGCTTGCAGAGCATCAGCGGTCTATACCTCACCACAGGCGACGTGTCCGAGAAGGAGAACTACACTCTGCTCAACGCCACCATCAGCTATCAGGTCGCCCCCATCGCCACCCTCTTCATGAAGGGCGAGAACCTGCTGGCAGAGCAATACCAAACTTATGCCGGCTTCCCCATGCCCAAAGCCACCTTCATGGGCGGTGTAAAGGTATCGCTATAAGACACTTATACCCTCTATACACAGCAAGCCCCGCACTGATTCATCAGTGCGGGGCTTGCTGTGTATAGAGGCGTTCTATCGACGCAACCACGTCTTGCCGTCATGTACATAATAGCCCTTGGTTTCAGGCGTTGTCTCCCGTCCGTCAAGCGTGTAATACTTGCCGTTACCCTTCCGAGCCGCCGACTGGACGGCAGGAGCATCAATGCCCACCACCACGCGGTCAGTAGAGCCGACCTTCTTCAACTGCATACAATCCACATTGGGCATCCACGATGAAGAAGACTTGCCATAGAGACGGATGATGTTCTCGCCCGGTTCGAGCGTCACAGTGAGGACTTTGGATGCCACCGTTCCCCAACTGCCAGAGTTGAACGCAAGGGTCTTCACATCCTTGCCATTCACGTTCACAGTCATGTTGCGGCTCTCGCCCGATACATAGCGGATGGTCATTGTGTAGTCACCACCATCCGCACTATATACATGCCGCCACTGCAAGTCGTTCTTCGGGTCAGCACCCAGCCATGTGGCGTATGCACCGCCCGAACAATCCGAGTTCGTCTCGTAGAGACCCGATTTATACTGCTGGTTGTTCTTGATTTCCTGATACTTACCCAAGTAGGCGGTTTCCGCCTCGTAGAGCGCACGTTCCAGACGCTGCTCGGCCTCCACACGATAGATGCGAGTGCCATGCGCTGGCACGGTGGCAGTCAGTTTGCCCTCCACGGGGTCCAAGTCCTTCTTGGCAAAAAGGTCACGCACCTTCGCTGTGCCCCCAAGGTCAAGGTCGGCAAGGTTGATGCTCATAGCCGCCTGCTTGTCCGAAGGGTTATAGAATGCCACCGCACGCACCGTCCCATAGAGCTGCTCCACATCCTTTACCAGCACGTATGTGTCGCCCACATGCTGCACCACATACGCCTGCAAGCACAGCGAATCTTGGTTCAGCGCAATCAGCTCCGTGTTCTTCAGCAGTGCCAGCGTGTTCTTCTTGGCACCATTGGTCCACAAGTCCTTGAGGTCGCAGCCTATCAAAAGCGGGCTGTCCATGATGCACCACATGCCGAAGTGCGTCTGGTCCTCCTCCTGCGAGAGACCTCTTCCCACCTCCAGCATGTCCATGTCGTTGTAGTGCCCATCGTAGCAATAGGCAGAGAGATAGAGGTTCTGTTTCAGGATGTCCTTCACCGAACCCCACGAGGCATTGATGTCGCCCGTAGTGCGCCACGACGTAGCAATATCATGCACCCAGTTGCCCGGATAGTCCCACCGACACACGTTCAGACGCACGTCTGTACGCCCTGTGTTGGCAATCGCCTTCGCTATCGCCATATAACGCTCTTCCTCGTCGAGATAGAGGTTCTCGCTGTTGTGATACCCCACACCGCCACAGAAATCCACCTTGATGAAATCGAAACCGAGTTCCTTAAAGAAGAAGTCACAGTCCTGCTGGTCGTGACCATACAGCCCCACGCCCTCGGCAATCTTGTCGCCGCCATGATAATTGCCACAAGTATTCTTGCCCCCATCAGAGTAGATGCCAGCCTTCATGCCCAAGCGATGAATATAGTCCACCACGGGCTTGAGTCCGTTAGGGAAACGCGTGGGATGAATCAACAGCTTCCCCGTTTCCTTGTCGCGACCACCGAAGTAGCCATCGTCAATGTTGATGTGGTCGTACCCCACTTTCAGCAGTCCCGACTGACGCATAGCCGCAGCCTGATTCTTGATAGTCTCCTCGCTGATGTTGAGGGCAAACGTGTTCCAAGAACTCCATCCCATCGTGGGGCGGTCTTGGGCATACAGGCTACCCATACAAAGCGTTGCTGCTGCCGTGGCAACAACTTTCCGCAGTACGTTCTTTCTCATGTTTCCGTTCATTGTTTTTAACCTGCCACAAAGTTAGCACTTTTTCAGGACACCACCTATCAGAAGCGTCAGTAATTTCGCAAATGACAGAACAGACCTCCGTTGGGGACAAAGCAACAGAGCCACACCCTCAAATACCCCTACAAAATCGATGTCCCCGACTCCGATTGGTCGGAGTCGGGGACATCGGTCGGTCGGAGTCGGGGACTCCGATTTAGAGGCTGTGAAAGCACGTCACACACAGAAGCGTCCTGCGACACATATTACACCTTCCCGTCCGATGACAGAAGCCCTCGTCTCAGCCCGAACCGAGACAAAACAAACGATGGCAGAAAGCAAGACTTGCTCGCTTTCTGCCATCGTCATGTATCCAAACGGTTCTGAACCAGTGCCTACTTCATCTCAATAACCATCTTTGCCTCGGGCAGTCCTGCTGCCTTGACCGTCAGGGTTACTTCTCCCTGCTTGTCCTGCGGCTGCACAATGGCAAGTGCTTTGCCTCGGAACGTGGTGGGGCGCATAGAACGGAAAGAGTGCATGTCGTAGGGGTGTCCCGTGCCAGCAACGACGTTGGCAGCACCTTCCACCGCAATCTCGACAGGAATCTCTGCGGTAGGACACAAACGTCCCTCCTCGTCTTCGATGCTAATCTGAACATAAGAGAGGTCGTTGTGAGAAGAGGAAATAGTGGAGCGGTCAGCCTTCAACACGATGCGTGCAGGCTTGCCAGCTGTAACGAACTCCACGCTCTGCGCCTTCTCTTTCTTCGTCTGAGGAACGGTCTGCGCTTTCAGCGAGCCTGGCTTGTAGGCCACATAGAAAGTGGCGGTATAATTTTCGGGGTCAGTGTCTTGCTCGCCAACGATGGAGTCGTTGATAAGCAGGCGCACACGGGGTGCGCGGCTATAGACATGGACACGGAGGGAGTCGCTGCGACGAGCATTGATGTCGTGTTTCAGAATCCCCACCACATTAGCGGTCTGATAGTTCTCGGGACGGAGTTCTATCGGAAGATAAAGCGAAGGCTTAGAATCGCCCGACGCATAGGTCAGCCAGTTCCAATGGGGTTCTTCGGCTGTCCATCCCCAACCTTCCACCTGCTCATATTCGCCATCGGGAAGAGATGGGCGCACTGCCATCGCAATAGGGCTACGACGCCAAACCACATCGCGGTAGTAGCTTGGAGTCTTCTTGTCGCCAATCAGGTCGAGGTCGCCACACCATGCGTTGAACCAAGGCCATGACAGGAACTGAATCCAGCGGTTGTCAGAACGCTCAAAAACGTGGCCAAGACCCGCCTCACCCACATAGTCGATGGCGGTCCACACGAAGTCGCCAAGGATATAAGGATGCTTCTCGACGAGGTTCCAGTTCCGTGCCATCTCGCCGGGATAAGACTCTGAGCCATACATGATGCGCTCGGGGAAGGACTCGTGGTCTGACTCATAGTGTCTCCACTCATAGTTGTAACCAGCAACCTCTATATTTGCAAAAGCATCTGGAGAGTTCTTCTCCCAAGTGTAGCCCTGACGATCCCAGAAAGAGTTCACACCCATGGTGGTGGGACGAGTGCCATCATACTGATTTATCACAAGATTGAGTTCGAGAGCAATCTCTTTGCCACGAGGAAGGTCGGCACGCTGAGCAACCTCATTGCCGATACTCCACATGATGATGGAGGGATGGTTGCGGTCGCGGCGCACCATGAGTGCCATGTCTTTCAGATGGTCACGCTTGAAGTATTGGCTATAATCGTTAGGACGCTTAGGCTCTTCCCACTGGTCAAACACCTCGTCAATGACGAGCATTCCGAGGCTGTCGCAGGCATGAAGGAAGGCTTCGGTGGGCAAGTTGTGGCTGCATCGCACAGCGTTGTAGCCAGCAGACTTCATCAGTTCCACCTTGTGTACTTCGGCACGGTCAATGCCAGCACCGCCCAAAAGTCCGTTGTCGTGGTGTACACAGCCACCATGGAGCTTGACAGACTTGCCGTTGAGCAGGAATCCTTCTTCGGCAGAGAAACGGATGGTGCGGATGCCGAAAGGAATGTAAAGGGCATCCTTCTCTTCGCCCGCCTTGCTGACGTAGAGCTTGGCGGTGTAGCGGTAAGGATCTTCGACCGACCAAAGGCGAGGCGACTTGACCGTCAACTCGGTTGACACATCAGTGCCCTCGGTGGTGTTAGCACCAGTGTTCACATCTACCTCCTGATGAGCCACACGGGTTCCCTTCGCATCGAGGATGTCAACGCAGAATTGGGTGACAGTCGTCAGATTGCTTTCATTGAAGACCTTGGCAAAGACCTTCACATTGGCATCCTTTCCTTTGTTGATGAGTTCAGAAGCATCCACATAGGCATCCCATTCGTCAAGATGAATCTTCTCGGTGGTCTCAAGCCAGACATGGCGGAAGATACCGCTGCCTGCATACCAACGGGAGTTCTCTCCTTCGTTGACCGCCTTCACAACCACCGTCACCGCATGCTCATTGTCAGCACGACGATGGGCAGGGTCGGAAAGTATCTTGTTGAGGTTCACGACAAAAGGCATATAGCCATAGACATTGACAGCGGCCTTCACACCATTCACCCACACTTCGGCTTGATTATAGACACCATCGAAACGGATGTTCACCTGATGCTGGGAGAGGTAAGTGTCGAGCTGGGTGTTGTACTGCACGGGAAGGATAAAGGTCTTGCGATACCAACCTGTGCCACCCACGGTCTGTCCCGTGTCTCTATCGCCAAAGTTGAGACGAGCGAAAGGACCAATTTGTACATCTGACCAGCTGGGAATGTGCTGACGACCGTTAGAAGGGGTAAAGGCTGGCTCCATGCTAAAGTCATGAGGCACAGTGAGGGTGCGCCAACGGGTGTCGTCGAAGTCTATGGCTTCGCCATTGACCACATCGCCACGATGGAACTTCCAATCTTGGTCCAGACTGGTCTTGCGCTGCGCCTGAGCCACTGAGACGGCAAGCAGCATCGTTAAAAAGAAACAGATTTTCTTCATGTTAATAGGTTTTGTTGATTATAGATAATAAATTGTGTTTGTTCTTCTGATGGAACGCTAAAAGGGGAATCTCCGCACAGCGAACTCAGTTCTTGAAACTATGGATTGGTGCAGGAATGCGTCCACCTCTATCCACGAAGCGTTGAGATGAGAAGGTATTAACTGGCATGATGGGGGCATAACCAAGGAGTCCGCCAAACTCGACGGTATCGCCTACTGTCTTGCCCACAACTGGAATGATGCGCACGGCAGTTGTCTTCTGATTCACCATACCGATAGCACTCTCGTCGGCAATGATACCAGCAATGGTCGTGGCAGGCGTGTCGCCAGGAATGGCAATCATGTCCAACCCCACAGAGCAGACACAGGTCATGGCTTCCAGTTTCTCAATCGTCAGCGCACCAGCCTCCACCGCATCAATCATGCCCTGGTCTTCGCTCACAGGAATGAAAGCTCCCGAAAGTCCGCCCACATAGGAGGAAGCCATCACACCACCCTTCTTCACTTGGTCGTTGAGCAGTGCCAAAGCAGCCGTTGTACCTGGTGCTCCGGGATGCTCCACACCAATACACTTGAGGATGTCCGCCACAGAGTCGCCAACCGCAGGAGTGGGTGCCAAACTGAGGTCAATGATACCAAAGGGAACGCCCAAACGACGGCTCGCCTCCTGCGCCACCAGCTGTCCCACACGCGTAATCTTAAAAGCCGTCCGCTTGATTGTCTCGCAAAGCAATTCAAAATCGGCATCAGGAATCTGCTCCAACGCATACTTCACCACACCAGGTCCGCTCACACCCACGTTGATGATAGCGTCAGCCTCGCTCACACCATGGAAAGCCCCAGCCATGAAAGGATTATCGTCGGGCGCATTGCAGAGCACCACGAGCTTGGCACATCCTAACGAATCCTTGTCTTTGGTCTCCTCAGCCGTCTGCTTGATGATGTCGCCCATCAGCCGCACAGCATCCATGTTGATGCCCGTCTTGGTCGAACCCACATTGATGCTCGAACAGATGCGCTCCGTCCGTGCCATCGCCATAGGAATGCTACGAATCAGCAACTCATCGCTCTTCGTCATGCCCTTCGACACGATGGCAGAATAGCCACCGAGGAAATTGACTCCCACCTCCTTAGCCGCTTTGTCCAACGTCATGGCAATCTGCACATAGTCGCCAGGAGTGCGGCAACAAGCACTCCCCACAAGCGAGACAGGCGTGATGCTGATGCGTTTGTTGACGATAGGAATGCCAAACTCCTTCGAGATTTCTTCACCCGTCTCCACAAGCTCACGCGCCAAAGTGGTGATTTTGGTGTAGATTTTCTCACATGTCACCGACAAGTCCTTATCGGCACAGTCAAGCAGGTTGATGCCCATAGTGATGGTACGAACATCAAGGTTCTCCTGCTCTATCATCTTGTTGGTCTCAATGACCTCTTGTAAGTTAATCATAGAAAAAAGAATTCATCATGAGCCGTTCGACTCGCAAGGCGACAACCCTATGATTATGAATTGTTTCAAATTCTGTGCATCTTATCAAAGATGTCCTCCAACTGACACTTCACCTGCACACCTGTGTCCTCGCCCAATCTTGCCAGTTCGTCGCTCAGTTGGTTGAACGCCTTGACCGACTTGGTTAAATCGACAATCATCATCATGTTGAAGAACTCCTGCACGATGGTTTGCGAAATGTCGAGGATGTTGATTTGGTTGTCTGCCAGATAGGTACAGACTTTGGCGATGATACCCACGGTATCTTTGCCCACAACCGTAATAATTGCTCTTGTCATAAGTATTCTTAGTTAAAATGTCCTTGTGTAGATACCATCATAGGTATAGAGAGTAAAAGAAGGATGCTCCACTCCCTTTGGAATGGGCATCGACATATACAGATGTTCTGTATAGGACTCTGCATCACTCTGCGACCGCAGATGAAGCAAAGAAAAGGCATCATCACCATCGCGGCAGAAAGCATAGGAGTGTATGCCATTGCCTGTGGTCAGTACACCTATATGAAGGTTGATGTAGCCACCACTCTTCCACATGCTGATGAGCTTTACGGGGTCGCGCGGAAGCAAGTTCGGGTCGCACACCGCCACACCGCCAATCGCTTCACACAAGGACTCCACAGGGCGAGGCTCATCAGAGAACACATGGGCAATACCGTGCAATTCCAACCGTCCATCATTCAGCGTATATGATGCCCTACAACGCAAGATGGTGTCACGAGCATCCGATGCCAGCCGTTGCGCAGACACATCATACGCTTCTCCGTTGTCGAGCAGGGCTGTGGTCAACGTGCCATCCTCCGATATCGCCACACAAAGCATATCGGTATAGAGGGCAGGGAAGTTCCCTGTCTTCTCATCGTCCTCACAGGCAACAAAGCCCAGCACGCACCCGAGCAACAACAAACTATTGAATAGCAGCCTCATAGTTGCGGAGCGGGTTCGCATACATCGCCGTAATCTTTTCTCGCAAGAAAGGCACATCGGGATTCTCCACATCCACCATCTTGATGCGCGACTCAATATAAGCGTTCGTCTTGCCAGCCAACGCATCACGGTTAATGTCGTAGATTCGATAGTTCTTATGTATCTCATGGTCAATGTGTTCCGCCACGATGCGGAAGATGTCCGCCTTATCAATAGCGTTAGGGTCGAGCGTGTCAAGCCAGTCATTGATGCAGTCAGCCGCTTGATAATGCACATGCCCCTTCTTGCCCCAGATGCCCGTCTTCATGTTGTCGAGGTCATCCTGCTTCGACTTTTTCCAACCCAAGATGTCGCGTTTGCACTGGAACTCCTTCGCTTTCAGGTAGTCACAAGGGTCATACTCATACGAGATAGCCAGTGGCACGATGTGCATGTGGCGCAGGTTCTCAATGATGTCGGCAGTCGTCCTGCCAGAGGTCGGACCGCCCATATTAAGCATCTTCAGCACCGCCTCCTGCGTGCGGTCGTCCGAATCCTTGGCACGCCCTTCACGCTGGGCAATCCAGATGTTCTCATGCTTTTCGTTGATAGCAAAGTGCATGTACTGGCTCATGTGGATGGACGACTTCAACGTCTCCTTGGGACTCAAACCACGCTTCACCACAAACGACTTGTTCATCCTCACAAACGTCTCAATCCACGGATAGATGAGCAGGTTATTGCCAATGGCAATCTCCACAGTGGTAGAAAAGCCTGCTTTCAGCAACAAGATGTCCAGAAAAGCCGAGTCAAGTACAATGTCGCGATGGTTGGACATGAACGTGTAGTTACCCCGTCTGTCCAGCGATTTCGGGAATAAAAAGGAATGCCCCGTTGTCGCCTTACGAAAGACATAGCACACCAGCGGCTTCATGAGGCGTTTCTGAAAGTCAAGCGGTGTCTTGATACCGACGAACAACATCCGCAGCAACCAGTTGCGAATGCCCTTAGGCAAAGGGCAGAACCCTCGCAGCACACGGTCAAACTGACGGTCTGCCAGTATCCTGTCAAAGGCCTCCTTCATTTCGTTCTCCGAATACGGGCGTATATCGTCAAAGTCACTTAGTTGCATAGTTTATCAGCGATGATGGCATTCAACATATCTTTCATTTCATTCCCTTCAGCACGCACCTGCTGTGGGATGAAGCTGGTGGGAGTCATGCCCGGGGTTGTGTTGACCTCCAGCATATTGATAATATCCTGACCCGCCTCGTTCTTCGAGACGATATAGTCAATGCGGATGAGACCTGATGCCCCCAAGATGTCGTAGATGGCAGCGGAGAGAGCCTGTACACGCTTCGTCGTGTCCTCCGAAAGACGCGCAGGGGTGATTTCCTCCACCATACCATTATACTTGGCATCATAGTCGAAAAAATCCGTCTTAGGCACTACCTCCGTAATGGGCAGGACGTGCATGCCCGTCGCCTTCGTCTTATAAACGCCATTGCTGATTTCCACACCCTTCAACTCGCTTTCAATCAACACCTCAGGCCATTCTGCCATCGCCTTCTCAATGGCAGGGATGACACCGTCCAAGGTCTTGCAGTGAGTCACGCCGAAACTCGAACCGCCCCCATTGGGCTTGATGAAACAGGGCAGCCCCACACGCTCCACAATCTGCTGTGCATCCACCGCCTGTCCCTGACGCACCAGCACCTCCTCTGCCACCTTCACCCCAAAGCCTTTCAGGAATTGGTTCAAGACAAACTTGTTGAAAGTCATCGACTCCACCAACACCCCACTCGTCGAGTAAGGGATGCCCAGCAAGTCGAAATAGCCCTGCAACGTACCATCCTCACCAGGTGTACCATGAATGGTGATATAAGCATAATCGGGCTGAATATCCCTGCCCCACCCGTCCTTGAACGAGAAGTTGTGGCGATACACAGGCGACTTCTGTCCATTGGGCAGATGCGCCACCCATCCTTGACGGCTCACCTCCACGATATACACATCATACAAATCCTTGTCAATCCACGAATCAATGCCCGCCGCACTGCGCAGCGACACATCATGTTCGGAGCTATCTCCACCTGCCACAATGGCAATTACCTTTTTCATCTTTCTCTATTGTTTTCTTTTGATAATTCTTACCTTTACAGCCCTTATTGCACATATCCTCTCCACTTCTCCAACAGAGCCACGATGTCGCTGGGCAGCTCAGAACCAAACAACATCCCTTGTCCTGTCTTTGGATGCACGAAGCCAAGCGTCTTGGCATGCAACACTTGGCGAGGACAGAGTGTGAAGCAGTTGTCGATGAACTGACGATATTTGGTCGTATTAGCCCCCTTCAACACTTGGTCGCCCCCATAGCGTTCGTCACAGAACAGCGGATGACCAATATGCTTCATGTGGGCACGAATCTGATGCGTCCTGCCCGTTTCCAACACACACTTCACCAATGTCGTGTAGCCAAAACGCTCCAGCACCTCATAGTGGGTCACAGCGTGCTTGCCGACATCGGAATCAGGCGGAAACACCGCCATGCGCATACGGTCCTTCGGGTCACGCCCGATATTGCCCACAATGGTGCCAGTGTCCTCGGTCAAGTTGCCCCACACCAATGCGTTATACTCACGTTGCGTGGTCTTGTTGAAAAATTGCTGACCCAAGCAGGTCTTGGCGGTAGCCGTCTTTGCCACCACCAACAAGCCGCTGGTATCCTTGTCGATACGATGCACCAAACCGATTTCGGGATTGTTGATGTCATACTGCGGCAAGTCCTTCAAGTGCCAAGCGATAGCATTCAGCATCGTGCCGTTCCAGTTGCCGAATCCGGGATGTACCACCATGCCCGCAGGCTTATTGATGACCATCAAATCGCCATCCTCATACACAATGTCGAGCGGAATGTCCTCGGGCAGAATCTTGTTCTCGTAGTGCGGACGGTCGAGCATCACCTGAATCACATCTTCAGGCTTCACCTTATACGAACGCTTCACTGGCTTGCCATTCGCCATGATGAAACCTGCATCAGCCGCCTTTTGCACACGGTTGCGACTCGTGCCCGACAACTGCGTGAACAGGAACTTATCCACACGGAGCAACTTCTGCCCCTTATCTGCTACGATACGGTGATGCTCATACAGCTGCGAGGTCTCGTCGTCCTCCAGTTCATCACTCTCCATCACCAAGTCCAGTTCCTCCGCACGCATCCCTACAAATCTATGTCAAAATCCTCACCGTCACCCTCCTGTTCCAGTGCCCCGACTCCCATCTCCTCACGCTCCACAGCCAGCGAGTCAACCTCGCCACCACCCACCACAAGGGTCAGCATTCGGGTGCGTGGAATCATCTCGCCAGCACGCACGTCGCGAGCACCAATCTTCACGCCCAACACTAAGTCTTTCGGGCTGCCCATCACCAATTTATGGGGAGTCAGTTTGAATCCCTGCGACTGCAACAATGCCTCAGCCTCACGCAACGAGCCATGCCCCACCACATCGGGCAGTTTCGTCATTGGTTCGTTCACATAGTTCAACGTCAGATAGACGACGCGACCGCCTTTCACCTCATAGCCAGCCTTCGGTGACTGCTCCAACACCGCACCAGGTGCTGCGTACTTGTCATACGCCGAATCGCTCACCACAACCAGCAGATTGCGGTCCTTCAACAGCTGTTCCGCATCAGACACCGACTTGCCCACCACACTCGGCACTTCGATTTTCTCGCCATGATGGGTGAATCGGTCCAGCAAATAAATTGTCACGGTGGGGATTGCCACAATCAGTGCCAACATCAGACAAATGTTGAACCAGAACCACCGCCCACTTTTTCCCTTAAAAAAACTATTGAATGCCATTATACACGCGTAATAATTACAGATGTGTGCAAAGATAAGTAAAAGTTAGGAGTCCTGCGTCAGGAGCGCAGAGTTTTTTCCCGTTTCGGCAGAAAAACGTGTATAAACACGCCAAAAAAGGCAGAAGTTGAACTCCTGCCTTTTGTATCCTTTACCGAATGGCTTATTTGCCGTGGTGTTCGCTTGATACTGTAAGAGACTTGCGACCCTTTCTGCGACGAGCAGAAAGTACGCGGCGACCGTTAGCGGTCTGCATGCGCAGACGGAAGCCATGCTTGTTGACCCTCTTTCTGTTGTGAGGCTGGAATGTTCTTTTCATTGTTCTATTGTATTATTTTGTTAAGTATTCACACACCTGTTCTCCCTGCCGATGCCGCAACATCCGCAAAAAGCGAGTGCAAAAGTAGTGATTCCCCGTCAATCGACAAAAGAAAAAATCAAAAAACATAAACTTTTTTTCATCATCCACGCAATTTTACGCAGTTTTGACCTCGACAAAGGCACTCTTGTTCGGAAAAACTTGCAAATATTTTGGTTTTTCTCGTATAGTATCGTACCTTTGCACCCGATTTCAGATTGAATCAAGAAACATACTAATATAAAAACAAAACTCTTATGGCTATTTTAGCAGGTGACATTAAGAAAGGTGTATGCCTTCGTCTTGATGACAACAAGATTTATGTAGTGATTGACTTCTTGCACGTCAAGCCAGGCAAGGGAAATACGGTGATGCGCACAAAGCTCCGCAACGTGGAGGACGGTCGTGTGTTGGAGCGCACATGGATTGTGTCTGCCAAACTCGACGACGTGCAGGTATCTCACCAGCAGTTCCAGTACCTCTACAAGGAGGGCGAGGAACTCGTGTTCATGAACACCGAGACTTACGAGCAGGTGAACATCTCCAAGGACGTTATCACAGGCGGTGACTTCCTGAAGGAAGGCGAGACCATGGTGATGGCATCCATCGACGAATCCACCGGCACCATCCTCACTGCCGAGGCTCCTGTCAAGGTAGTGCTTCAGGTGACTTACACCGAACCTGGCTTTGCAGGCAACACTGCCACCAACGCCACGAAGCCAGCCACGCTGGAGACAGGCGTCGAAATCCGTGTTCCTCTCTTCATCAACGAGGGCGACATGATTGAGGTAGATACCCGCGACGGTTCTTACGTCACTCGCAAATAAGTCTTACCGACCGCATTCATACAGGCAGCGCATCACCATGCGCTGCCTTTTTTGTTGCCCAAGTGCGCACCCTGCGCATGACATTTCACACACCCTGCACGAAATCACTCGCGCACCCTGCGCCTGTTATTTCGCGCACCCTGCCCCACATGAGCCACCCACCCTATCCGTCATTGAACGCCAACAAGTTATCGAATTTAACGCTTCGGGGAGTTGATATATTCACAGAAAAGTTGTACCTTTGCACACTTTATCCATCAGAAAGGACGATTCATGGCATTTGACAAATACGAACAACTGAGCGAAGACGCACAACGGCTCTTGTGCTTCTATGTGGATACAGGACTCGGTTCTGGCAAGCGGATGGACGAACACATCTATCTGCTTCGGCAATACGCCTTCCCTGCCTTCGACGGGCAGGCAGCACTCAACGAACTGCTCCAACAGGGCATCTTCGTCAACGACGGCAAGGACTGGTATGCCAATGCCCGACGCTACGGCGTGAGCCATGCCGACTTTGTGCCTGCTCTGTGGTATTTGTACGAGTGCCGCAAGGATTTGCAGCTGGCATTCAAGCGTTTGCAGCAGACGGGCGGACAAGCCTACCTGTTTGTACGCTATGCCGTCAAGCAACTGGTGGAAAACGATTACCGAGCCTGCCCCAGCGCGAACGTGATTGGGAAAGACCAAGCCTACCTTTTTTATAGCGTGGCGACAGAGCCGCATTTCCAGCCCCTCTTCGCCAACTTGCAGCCTGAGACTTTCGTCCACTTCTTCGAGCACATCGGAGACCACCTCATGACCAACGACATCGTGGCGGACACCACCCTCATCCTCACTCTCATCAGTGAGTATCGTGCCATCACCGAGGCCATGCGCTGCAAACTCTTTGCAGGAATCGAACTCTACGAATATGTCGCCACAGGGCAGATGCCCACCGCAGGACTCTACAACAACATTGCCGCAGGGTTCACCCTCGGTGCGCTCCGCAGCCTCTGCGAAGGCAAACACACCGATGCCGCCCGTTGGTTCGATGCGGCTCTCAAGACACAGCTGAAGGAAGGCGGTCCGAAGGGCTACTTCGCCAATCCGCTCTTGTCCTTATACTTGGTCATCGCCTACATAGCTGCGGCAAGTGACCCGCAGGAGGAGAATGCACCCTTGGCGGAAGCCTGCAAGCAGCGACTCCGTGATTTTGGGGCAAACATGGAAGTGCGCACCCGAGAGGGTCTCATCCCTGCACGCATCTTGGCAGAGGACTTCTGCCATGTCAGCGTTGCGCTCCACCGAGACCAGGTACAGAAGCTCTACGAAGCAAGCGACAGCGGTGCCACACCACCGCTGCAACGCCATCTGGCTTTCCTCATAGCCAACTACTTAGGCTACCCGACCGTCCAGATGAACCCCGACCGTTGCATGCCCCAGCTCGCACTGCTGAAGCATGAAATGTCGAAATATTTGCCGCTCCACGACGACGAGCGCGAGTCATTGCGCCATCGGTTCGGACAGCAACCCACGCTGGCAAACATCTACCACAAGGCAGAGTGGGAGTCGGTGCTCGAAGACCTCATCGACGAGGCGGACGGCACGGCTGGTCGCCACACAGACGAGCCTGAGACACGGCTCATGTATCTCCGTGAACACCCCGACTCAAACACCATCCAGGTGCGTGAGCAAACACGACTCAAAAACGGCACATGGGGAAACGGGAAACGGTTGAGCGACGCTCGCTATCGCAAAGGCGACGTGGCATACATGAACAATGCCGACCGCCGCATCTTGGCACGGCTCAACCACAGCGAGCACTGGGAACTGACGCTGGAGGACGTGATAGAAGAGATGGTGGAGGAGAGCCGCCTCTACGTCGGACGCTCCGTCCCCTACAAACTGGTGAAGGTCGATCGCGATAAGCCCTACCTCATCGTGGAGCGTGAAGGAGACCGCTTCCTCGTGAAGTCGAACGTCCCCTTGGGCAACGCAAAGGACGACTTTGTAATTGTCGAAGACTCGCCTACCCACTACAGCCTCATCAACATACCCAACGAGATTCGCAGCTATTATGTCAAGCTGCTCCAATTAGGCAGCCTCCCACTGGAGGCCGAACCCACCCTGCGCAGCCTCCTTGCCAAGATTGGCGGTAAGGTGGAACTGCACTCCTCCCTCATCGAAGGAGGCTCCACACTGCCCATCACCGACGGGCAGTGGAATGTGGGCTTCAAACTCAGCCCTAAGCAGGGCGGCAACTGGGAAGTGGAAGCCTTTGTGCGCCCATTGGCTGGCGGCAGGAAGACCTATCGGCTGGCAGAGGGCGACGACACCATCATCGACGAGAACGAGGAGGGGCGTGTGCGTGTGAAGCGCAACATGGAGCAGGAGCGGCAGAACCTTGAGCTGGTACGCGCCTTTTGGCACAGCGAGGGCTACGACCTCCACGAGCAAGAGGTTTATCCGCCTGAATTTATGCTCGACCTCGTGCAACTGATTCAAGACCATCCCGAGACCTTCTATGCCGAATGGCCCGAGGGACAAAACTTCAAGATTCGCTCACTGACACAAGGGGGCGGTTCGTGGAACGGCGTGCTGAAACCGCGCGGACAATGGTTCGACATCGAAGGCGAGGTGAACATCGACGAGCAGACACGCATCAGTATCAGCGAGTTACTGGAATTAGTAGGCAAGAGCAAGGGCAAGTTCGTCAAGATTGGCGAGAACGAGTTTTTGGCTCTGAGCGAAAAGCTGCGCACACAACTGAAAGCCCTCGATGCCATCGCTAACCGTGACCATGGCAAAATCAAGATTTCGCCATTCAGCGCAGCCCTCATGGGCGACGACATCATGCAGGGCGAACTCAGATTGGAGATGGACGAACAGCTACTTGCCATCCGAAAGCGCATCCTCGACGGTTCTAACTACAGCCCTCCCGTCCCCAAAGAACTGAATGCCACCTTGCGTTCCTACCAACGGGATGGCTACCTCTGGATGGCACGCCTCAACAGCTGGGGCGCAGGTGCTTTGCTGGCTGACGACATGGGTCTTGGCAAGACCGTGCAGACCATCGCTTTCTTGCTCCTGAAGAAGGAGGAAGGACCATCACTGGTGGTGGCTCCAGCCTCGGTCGTCCCCAACTGGCAGGCGGAGATAGAACGCTTTGCCCCCACGCTCCATGTACAGATTCTCAACTTCGCCACTAACCGCGCCCAAGTCGTCATGGACGCGAAAGCGGGCGATGTCATCGTGACAACCTATGGCATTCTGCTCAGCATTCAAGAGATTCTCACCCAAAAACATTGGAACGTCGCCTGTCTGGACGAGGCGCACATCATCAAAAACCGCGGTGCCAAGACGAGTGCGGCAGCGATGAAGATACAGGCGGACAACCGCGTGATGTTGACGGGTACACCTGTACAAAACCATTTGGGCGAACTATGGAATCTCTTCCAATTCGTCAACCCCGGATTGTTAGGCAACTACGAACATTTCTCACAAAAGTTCATCATCCCCATCGAAGGCTACCAAGACACGGAAAAGCGAGAGCAGTTGGAGCGCATTGTACATCCTTTCATGCTGCGACGTACGAAACAGGCGGTGTTGAAAGAACTGCCCGAGAAGACAGAGATTTACCACGCAGTAGAACTGAACCGCGACGAGTTAGCTATCTACGAGAGCATCCGTGTGCGTGCGGAGAAAATGCTGCAAGAGGGTGGTATGGAGGTCGATATGCACGTCTTGGCAGAGATTACACGCTTGCGCCAAGCGGCATGCAGCGCACAGCTCATCGAACCCAAATGGACAGGCGAGAGTTCCAAGATAACAGCCTTAGTAGAACTGCTGCAAGGTGTCATCGAGGGTGGCAACAGAGCACTGGTTTTCAGCCAGTTTGTCAGCTTCTTCGACATCGTGAGGAAGGAACTGGACCGACTGGGCATGCAATATTTCTACATTGACGGAAGCGTGCCGCTGAAACAGCGAACGGAGATGGTCGATGCCTTCCAAAACGGTGAGAACGCCCTTTTCCTCATCAGTCTCAAAGCTGGCGGATTGGGGCTGAACCTGACAGGAGCCAACTATGTATTCCACCTCGACCCTTGGTGGAATCCTGCCATCGAGCAACAGGCCACCGACCGCACTTATCGCATCGGACAGCAGCAAGCCGTGACCGTCTATCACTTGGTGAGCAAGAACACTATCGAAGAGAAAATCATCCGTTTACACCAAACGAAACGCGAGTTGGCAGAGAACATTTTGGCAAGAACAGATGCCAGTTACAAGCTCACGGGAAAAGATTTGCTCGAAATGGTTGCCCGATAAATTCTTTTTTTCTATCTTTGCCACGTTATGCGTTTGCTGCGACAAGCGTGTCAACGTGTATGACCACACTGACAAATCATCTATCACTAACTATAACTATTAAAAACCTATTTATGAAGAGAATCTTAGCGACCCTTGTCCTCGTGATGGCGGTAACGCTCGGCTTTGCCCAGCGTTTCACGGACAAGATTGACCGCGGTCTCGTCGTCGTTCCTGCCGCTTCGTCTGGCAACTTCATCAGCTGGCGCGTATTGGGCGAAGAGTACTACGACGTGACTTACAACCTCTACTGCAACGAGACGCTCCTGAAAGAGGGGCTAAAAGTGTCGAACTACACCCACACCTCTGGCACTGCAAGTGGCAAGTATTATATCATTCCTGTGGTGAAAGGTGTGCCAAAGCCTGAACTCAAGAGCAAAGAAGCAACTCGCTGGACAAACGGATACTGGGACATCCCCGTGCAGAGTATCATCGGACGTGACGGCACGGACGTAACGTCTCACTACAGCCTGAACGACGTTGCCTTGGGCGACCTTGACGGCGATGGCATTGTGGAGTTCATCGTAAAGCGTCCTTGCGACATCGCCACACTCGGAACGAACAAGAACTGCTTTCATGTGATTGACTGCTACAAACTCGATGGCACACGCCTCTGGTGGATTGACCTCGGTCCAAACATGCTGTCAGGCGCAGACGAACAGTGGGATTGCGTGGCTTACGACTGGGATATGGACGGCAAGGCAGAGGCGATGCTCCGTGCAGCGGACGGGGCTATCATCCACTATGCCGATGGCACAACCGAACTCATTGGTTCTGCCAATGTTGACACCCGTTGGAACGGCATCGAATACACCTCAACAGGCAATGAATATCTGCTTTACCTCGAAGGAGCAACAGGACGACCTTACAACATCGGCCCTGACAGCCATCCTCACTACATGAGTTACCCTATCCCTCGCGGACAAGACAGCGATTGGGGCACTGGCATCGTTGGACACCGCTCCACGAAGCACTACTGGGGAGCACCTTATCTTGATGGTCGTAAGCCCAGCATGTTCTTCGGACGCGGCTGCTACACACAGCACAAGTTCGCAGCTTATGATGTTGACCCTGCCACACACCAACTGTCACGACGCTGGTATTGGGAAAACACCACGGGATGGGATAGCCCGTGGTTCGGCAATGGCTACCACAACTTCGCCATCGGTGATGTCGATTGGGACGGACGCGACGAGATTATCTTCGGTTCAATGGTCATTGACGACAACGGCAAAGGACTCTCCACCACAGGACTCGGACATGGCGATGCACAGCACTGCTCTGACCTCGACCCCTACCGCAAGTATGAGGAACAATTCGCTTGCAACGAGGAAGAGCCAAACATGAACTATCGCAATGCTGTCACTTCCGAAATCTACTACCGCAGCAAAGGAAGCGACGACGACGGTCGTGCCCTCTGCGGCAACTTCTCCAACAGCTTCCCTGGCAGCATGGGACGCTCTACCAACACGGGACTCATCAGCACCGTGGCAGACAAAGAAATTACCTCAGGCGCACCCAGCACTGCTGGCAGCAACGATGCCCTCTTCTGGTCACATCTGAACCAGCGCATCTACTGGGATGGAGACCTGTTGGACGAAGTGTTTGATAGCCCTGGCAGTAACGCTCGTACAGGTGTTATTTACAAGCCAGATGGCGGCCGTATCTTCACCGCTGACGGCAGCAACACGAACAACTCTTCAAAGAACAACCCTGGTGCCCTTGCCGACATCTTCGGTGACTGGCGCGAGGAGCTGGTGATGCGTGCTGGCGACACAAAGCTGCGCATCTACACCACCAATGTTGCCACCACCTACCGCATCCCCACCCTGTGGTCTGACCACCAGTACCGCAACGCCATGGTATGGCAGACGATGGGCTACAACCAGCCACCTCACAAGAGCTACTTCCTCGGTGAAATGGAGGGTATTACCGTAGCACCACCTACCAACACCATGACGGGACGCACCGAGGTAACTAACGGCGGCATTATCAAAACAACCGACGACCACCTTCTCGTGTGCGAGACCAACAACACGAATGTGAGCATCCAAGACGGCGCCAGCCCCTACATGGTGACGTTCAACGTGCCATCGTGGGTGCAGGGCAACGCTGGCAGCAACACTTCTGCAAAACCTGATCCCACTTATGAATACTTCACCTGCAACGTGACTGGCGGCGCACTCACAGGCAGCACACGCCTCGTGAAGACAGGCGACGGCATCCTCACCCTGCCTAAGGTGAACATGACCTATACGGGTGAGACCGACATCTGGGCAGGTACGCTCAACTTCGACGGCACATTGAAGCAGTCAGACCTCTGGCTCAACCGCTTTGCGGAGCTGAACTCCAATGGCGGTCAGTTCAAGAGCATCAAGGCTGATTATGCCTCCATCATCCGTCCAGGCGGAGAGAACTCCATGGGCAGCATCACCGTCAATGAAACCTACACCATGGGCTTTGGTTCACGCCTTGTCCTCGACCTTTACAGCGACGGCATCAAAGCGGACCAGCTCAACGCCAAGACGCTCAAAATTGAGAAGAAGACAGGCACTGCATGGGAGCAGTACGGTCCTAAATACCTCCGTCCCGTCATTCAGGTGGTGGAGCACTGCGCCGAAGGAGCTACTACACTGGCGGAAGGCAACTACATCATTGGTAAAGTAGAAGAACTGAATGGTTCGCTCGCTGACATCAAGATTGAGGGTGTGACCGATTTGAAGTCAAACCTCACCATTGATGAGAACCAAAACCTCATCCTCTCCATCAGCGCGGTGCGTCCAGCTGGCGAGATTGTATGGACAGGAGCGACTTCCAACGCTTGGGACTTCGCCAAGACTGAAAACTTCTATGTGGCTGGCGACGAGACAAAGACTGCTGATTCGTTCGTGAAGGATGACATCGTGAACTTCACCGACGAAGCGACCAAAGTGGCTGTCAACATCAGCGAGGAACTCTCACCAGGCGGCATCAAAGTGGATGCCACGAAGAACTACACCATCTCTGGCAACGGAGCTATCATAACAGGCTCTCTCGTGAAGGAAGGTACAGGCACATTGACCATCTTGACCGAGAACTCCTACACAGGCGGTAACTATCTGAAAGGTGGCACAGTGAAGGTTGGCGTGCTCTCCAATGCGAACAAAGCCACAGGCAACCTTGGTGCCGTAACGACCACCGCCTCCAAGTTCACCATGGAGAACGGAGCAACCATTCAGACAACAGCCAACGTCACCAACGGCTCACCTATCAAGTTTGTGGGCGATGAAGGCGGTGTCATCAACGCTGGTGCCAACATGGATTTCAGTCAGGACAAAGCCTTCTCAGGCACGGTTCTCACCAAGAAAGGAACGGGATGGCTCAAGACTTACACCACAGGCTCAGGTCTTAACAAGATGGTGATTGTACAGGGACGCACTGTCAACTACAGTGGCGTGCCAGCCAAAGCCGTAGAACTGCAAGGAGGTGAACTGCAAGATGTTACAGGAGGTGGAACGAGTGCGCAATCAACCGCCACTTCCATGCCGATAACCGTGCCAGCAGGCAAGACAGGCACCTTCATTTTGGGCAGCGGCTACTATACCGCTTATGCAAACAAAGTGACAGGTGCAGGCACACTGACCATCATCCCAACCAACACCGTGAGCCGTGTACGCATCACGGGCGACTGGAGCCAATTTGAAGGCACTGTCAAGCACACGACCACCAACATTTGGTTGCCACTTGACAACTCAACAGGCATTCCAAAGGGCACGCTCGACATCGCCAGCGGCTGTACGGTGACGAACACCGTGGGAAAGACCTACTCCATCGGTAAACTCACAGGCTCAGGCTCTTTGGCACAGGCAATCAGCAACTTCACCAGTCAGGGCACGCCATCGGGCAACATCACTTGGCAAGCAGGAAACGACCAAGAGGACGGTGACTTCACCTTCTCTGGCATTGTGACCGACAACGGCTCTAACAAGTGTCTCTTCAACAAGATAGGCAACTGCAAGATGACCATTTCAGGTGCTTGGACAAACTCAGGTGCAGTGCAGGTGAAGAAAGGCGAGCTGCTCGTTAAGTCGGGCGCACTCCTCGGCACAGGTGCTCTCACCGTGGCACAGGGGGCTACACTCTCAGGCGTGAGCAAGAACGGCACACCGATGACCAATAGCTCTGTCACCATCAACGGAACACTCCGCCCAGGTGCATCTGCCACAGCCATTACGGGCAACTTCAACTTCAACGGCAAGAACGTGACCTTCGGTGCTGCATCTACCCTTGTGGTAGGTCTGCGCAAGAGCGCAACCGCCACGCAGGTGAACAACACCCACATCACCAACATCGGCACACTGAAACTCACAGCAGGAGCCACCATCGCAGCCTACATGAGCGAGGCTAACATGGCAACCCTGACGACCGATGCCGCTGTGGCTGACTCCTTCTATGTATGGACCGACGCCAAGACCGTGAACATCACAGGCGACCTCCAGTTCGACCTGCCCGAACTCCCCGTCTATAACTATTGGGACACCAGCCGCATCAACGAAGGCATTCTCTTTGTGCGCTGCGATGCCGCCAAGTATCAGGAGTTCGTTACTGGCATCAGTGCCATCCCGAACAACGAGACAGTAGAAGTGCAAGTCATCAGCACCAGCGGCATGACAATCGGCACGTTCACCTGCCCGATGGGCAACGTGCGTGCCACCTTCGCCAACACCGCCCTGCCACAAGGCATTTACCTGCTCCACATCCAAAGCGAAACAGGCAAACGAGGTACATTAAAGTTGATGAAATAACCATCTTTTAGTTAAAAACACACATTTATATATAAAAAAGGGGCGAAACATTTGGCGTGTTTCGTCCTTTTTTCGTTCCTTTGTACGCTTTAACTGATACGGCAATACAGAAATCCATCCATGTGCCATGCTGGATGACAGGAAGTCGCCCAAAAGACTGATGTACGGGCAACGCCACAGCTCCCGTTAGTACTTCCGAAGAAGTACTCCAATACTTTCTCGGAAGTACCTCAGTACTTCTGTGGAAGTACTGAAAAGAAATACGGTATGAGCATCACACGAACAAGAAACATTGTAACTAACATATTTTTTATTAACAATTAACTGATTTAACTTATGAGGAAAATCTTTACTTTAGCCCTTACAGCAATGCTGATGGGGGGGGTAAATGCTTCTGCTCAGACGGAGTACACAATCCTTCAGGATTTGACTGCGTCTAAGGTGCAGAACGCGAACTTCGCAGAAGGTGAACCAGCCACGGTCACCATCCGCACGTATGACTACGACATGGCAGATGTTCCCGTCGGTGAGTCTGACCCAACACTTGGTATGTTCGGCATGCAGGCTGTACCAGGATGGACAGCCAGTGCGCCATCCAACAATGTGCGCGTGATGGAGACTGCAAACTCAGAAGCGCGCGAAGACGGCGCAAACGCTAAGGCTGCAGGTCTTTTCGCATACGACGATGAGACTGGCGACGAGACTACTATCGGACTTGGCGGTGCATATTATGCACCTTATGCTCCAGCAGAAGCCACTGGCAACGTGTTAGGTATGGTGACAGTATGGGGTGCCGAGGCAAAGTACACTCAAGACATCACCTTGAACGCTGGAGCTTACATGATGGTTGTTAGGCTGTACAATGCCGCTGGTGCTGGCACATTAGGAGCCAACTACATGGGCTTCATCACAAGCAATACCTCTTACACTTCTACAAAGGAGACTTATGCAGAGGGCGAATGGCAGACAGACACCATTGTGTTCCGCTTGACAACAGCCACAGAAGGTCAGCTTTCATTAGGTCTCAGGTTTGGTGCAGGTTCAGGCTCTGCTCCTCACCTCTTCGTCAGCGATGTGAAACTCTACTCCATCGACGAGCAGCAGCTCATTCAGGCTGAGATTGACAAGGCGAAGGAAGAGTTGAAGGCACTGATTGACGAAGGCGATATATATGGTGCAGATGTAACAGAATCAAAGGCTGTCTATAACAACGCCAATGCCACAATGGAGCAGGTACAGGCTGCCATTGCTGCACAGAAGGAAATCAACGCCGCCAGCGTGACAGACCTCTCTGAGTACTTCTTCAACAACCCACACTTTGACGAGGACGAACCCGTTGTTGGTGGTATCTGCACTTATGATTACGACTGTGAACAAAATGGTATTTCTACAACCAACTACAGCATGCTCCCCGTTACAAGCTGGGAACGCATGAAGACAGACAACGGTGCCGCTTCTGGTGTATTTGCCATTGGTAGTGGTGCATGGGCAGGTGGCAAAGATTATGTGGTGCCAACTGAACTATCTAACGGGTCGAAGGAAGGCAAGGTACTTGGCTTCGTAACTTGCTGGTCAATGGCAGTACAATACAAGCAAGCATGTACTCTTCCTGCTGGTCAGTACAAGTTGACCATGTCTTACTATAACACAGGTGGAACAACTGCCATCGCAAAGAACTTGATTGGCTTTGTGGCTAACGATGGCACAGAATATTTGGCTGCCGCAACAACATTCCCCGTAGGCAAATGGACTTCGGAAGAAGTATCTTTCATACTGGATGAAGAAACCACTGGCTACTTCTCATTGGGTTATCAGTCCCAGAACGTAGGTTCAGCATCCATGCCTCACTTCTTCACAGACGGTATCTCTCTGACTTATGTAGGCACAGGCTTCAACCCATCACTCTTCGCGCTGCAGTCAGCCATCAAGACAGGTGAGGCATGGACCGAATCAGAAGAGGCTTATAACGCTACACTCCGCTCACAGATGGAGGCAGCTGTTGAAACAGCACAGGCTCTCTACGATGACGAAAGCAACGATGCTGAAGCCAACAAGGCTGCTGCCGCAGTCATCAAGGACATCGTTCCTCAGATTGAGGCCAGCGTCGCTGCTTACAAGAACCTCGCCACACTACAAACCGATTTGGAGAACACCATCGAGGAGTACAGCGAAGAGACTTATCCAACGCTGAACGAGCGTCTGGGCACACTGAAGGACGGTGTTGACGCAGCTTTGGAAGAGCAGAACTGGGACAATGCCCAGATTGAAGAGGCTGTTGCACAACTCCCAGCCATCATCAAGGACGAGATTCAGAAAATCTTCGACGCAGCAGTAGAATCAGGCGAGGCTACCGCTGAAAACATCAACATCACTCCGCTCTACGAGCAGATGGCTTATACTTACAGCACATCAGCCCAGACTGGAGCCAATGTTCCTGATAAAGAATGGCAGTATGGCAACGCAGGCAACTTCAAGACACAGTATGGCACAGCAGAGGTTTGGAACCAAAGCCCATTTGCTGTAAGCCGCACGCTCAAAGATATGCCAGCAGGTACATACACGCTCACTACCAAGGCGTTCTACCGCACAGCCGACAACGCTACAAACTACGACAACTACGATGCAGAAAACGAATTGGCATTTGTCTTCGCAGGCAACAACAAGACTGCGCTGACGAACGTAGCAGTCATTGCAAGCGACAACAACGAAGGCAAGACTGGTTGGGCTGAAACAGCTGAAGGCAGCGGCATCTATGTGCCTAACAGCCAGGAGGCAGGCTACAACGTTTTCAACGACGAGGCATACGACGCTGTTGTTACGAAGTCTGTTTCTACAGTGCTCACCGAGACTGGCGACCTCACCTTTGGCGTAAAGGCTGACCAGCTGGAAGGCAACTCTTGGGTGCTCTGGTACAGCTTCTCTATTGCCTACAACGCAATCGATGCAGACGTGCTCAACTCCGACTTGCAGGGTCTCATCACCGAGTTCCACAACTACTGCGAGGAACAGGAAGAAAACATGAACAACTATGAAGCTGGCTTCAGCAGCGATGCCGAGGCAGCAGCCACAGCAGCTATCGGCGGTGATGTAGAGGCACTTAGCGATGCACGCAAGGCACTCCTCGCAGCATACGACGAAGTGAAAGCTGGTGTAGAGGCATGGACAGCATACAAAGCAGCTACAGAGTCATTCTACACTGCTAAGGATTCATACTATGACGAAGCATCCTTGGAAG
>CAMWJL010000012.1 GCA_947174565.1 uncultured Prevotellaceae bacterium
ATAGTAATCTTATGTTACCTTATTCTATTGGTTAAAAAGTTCTATTAAAAGCGTGGACTCTATGAATTTTTATCATTGGGGATTAACAAGAAATGTTATAATCAAGGGTCTAAAAATGTACAAACAACAATCGCTATGCTTATCAAGGACAAAGTGGCTGAAGTGTTCTTATTGCGGTTGATTTTTACAAGTTATTTAAACATAGAAAGCGTTAAAACGAACATGGGACACACTGCTGGCTTTATTCTAATAAGCTACACGATTGGCGGTATAACAATAAGCGTGAGTTCGATTGAACTCACGCTTAGATTGGATGGCTGGTTGGGTTAATGAGATTGGTGCTCATCGCCGTATCCACCAGTGTCGATGTGGTTGTGGCGGCTGTGTTCGTGGTTGAGGGTCTTGCCAAAGGTGTAGGTGACTGTCAAACGCAGGGTGCGACCGCCCGACCATTTGCTGATAGATTGTGTATAGCCGTTGCCGTAGAGGATGTTGTGCGTCTCTTTGGAGTTGAAGATGTCCTTGCCGAGAAGCGATATGCCCCATGACCCGATGGCTTTGCGTACACCTGCTTCTACATCCCAGTCGGATTCAAGTGTGCCTTGTGCGGTGACACGGCGTGAGTTATACCGACCGGTGGCTTGGAAGGTCATGTCCCACGGCAGGCGTATGGATGCCATGCAGCGCACATCCCACACGAAGCGGTTCTGCTTGTCGCCATGTACGGCATAGAAGCTGTCGTGCAGCGGATAGGCTGTGCTCCAAGCCTTGAGGTGGCTGTTGCAGAGGTTGACCGTGGTGGTGAGGGTCAGGCGTTTGGAGAGTGTGTTACGGGAGATGATTTCCATGCCTGTGTTCGTCATGTTGCCCACGTTGGCATGGCCGTAGTACATCGTGTTGACATTGGGATCGGAAGCCATGGGGGCAAGAAAGCTGATGTGGCTAATCATGTCGTTGTTGGTGCGGAAATAGCTGGATACGGATAGCGTATGGTCGTCCCAATTCTTGATGTATGATAGTTCCACGGCATTGCTGTATTCGGGCAGAATCAGTGGGTTGCCGAGGTGTACTTCCGAGGGGTCGGAGATGTTCTCGAAGGTGTTGAGCTGTGGTCCGAAAGGACGGCGTATGCGGCGAGAGTAATTCAGTTTCAACTCGTTGTTGTCGAGAAACGACCATCCGATGGATGCCGACGGGAACAATGCGAAGTTGTTCTTCTTGAATGGGGCGACATCGCCGTTTGTCTGACCGTAGCTCAGAGAGCGTGTCCGTATCTGCCACAGTTCTCCACGAAGTCCTGCTGAGAAGGTCAGTTGCTCATAGGTGCCCGAGAAATTGATGTAGAGGGCTGAAATGTCAGTGTCGTATTTGAAGCAGTTGTAGAGGTCGTTGAGTGGGACGAGGTTGTTCTCGTCAAGACCGCGTGCATACGAAGCAGGGCTGTTCTCATGGTTGTAGTTGCCTTTGTAGCCAGCTTCGAGGCGTAGCCACGGGAGTGCCATGACGGAGTAGTCGAGTGCGGATTCCCAGTTGCTGATTTTCACGTCCTGGTGTTGGCTTTGCCAGATGGATTCTGCCGTTCCGTCTGCCGATGTTGCGTTTTCGTGCGACCAGTTGTCGTTGGGGCCTTGCCATACATTATAGCTCACGTTCATGTCGATGAAGTGGTCGGGGCTGAAAGTGTGCTTGTAGCCAAGCATGACATTGGCACCACGAGTGTCGCCGCTCTTGTGCATGTTGTTGACATTGCTCGTCCATTGCTTAGGCAGGTTGCTGAGGTGCGTGGTCGTTGTGCGTCCCCATTTGTGCCCGAGTGTTCCGATGGCACTCAGATAAATGGTGTTCTTTTCATTGGGCTTGAAGTTGGTGCCTGCACGGAGGAACATGCTGTTTTCATGCTTGTTATTGTCTCCATCAGAGTTGAGATAAGCACCATCTTCGTAGCTGCGACGTGATGCTGAACCTCCTGGCGTATGCTGGGTTTTGAGTTCGATGCCTGCGAATGACTCGAATTTGCCTTCGTTGTAGTTGATGTTGAAGTTCGCATTGGTCGTTCCGCGTGTGTCAACGCTTGTTTCGGCGTTTCCGAAGTAGCCATGACGATGCTCTTCTTTCAGTCGGATGTTGATGATGCCGGCAGTTCCCTCGGTGCTGTGCTTTGAGGATGGGTTTGTCATCACTTCGATGCTCTCAATGGACTCGGCTGGGAGCTGACGGAGTATCTGTGCGCGGTTGTCGGCGTTCATGCCCATCTCTTTGCCATTGACCCATACAAGGACATCTGTGTTACCACGCAAGGATATTTCTCCGTCGCTGTTGACATCGACGGACGGAACTGCGGCAAGAAGTTCGTCGGCAGATGCGCCTGTGGAAGCAATGTTGGAACTGACATTGAAAACCCTGTGCTCTGAGTTGACCGACATTTGGTTTTTCGTTCTGGTTATGACCACTTCCTGAAGCAGTTTTGAGTCTTCGGCAAGTTCGATTCTGCCGAGGTTGATTTCTGCGTTAGCTACCGTCACTTCACGTTCCTGTGGAATGTTGCCAATCATGCTGACGCGGACAATATACTTTCCTGAAGGGGCATTGGGGATAACAAACACGCCATTCTCGTCGGTGGTGGTGCCTATGGGGAGTGGCGAGCCTGTTTCAGGGTTCACGAGCACGACCGTGGCGTAGTCGAGAGGCTCGGATGTACCTTTGTTAAAAACTGTACCTGTTACGTTGCCGTCGGCATACGCGCTTCCTGCTATCAACAAGGAGACGGCTAAAGAAATTGGGAACTTTGCTTTCATTGTTAATGTTGTTTTTTGTTTTCTGGGTGCAAAGTTACTCCATTGTCAGTGCAACTTGGTTGCAAAGTAAAGCGGAGGCTCATCTTGTGAAAGAAAAGCCTCCGCTGATGGCGGTTAAAAGCCTGTGTTTTAGGGTGTGTGCCCTTCAATCGTTGCTGAACAGGTTGCCGCAGAAGTTGTCGTCGGCATTGCCTTGATGCGTGTAGGCATACTGGTTCTTGCGAAGGTACTGGTCAGCCACCTCCAGCAGTTGCTTGAAGCGGTCGATGCGCTCGGGCTTCATCTTGCCTTGAGCCATCCGTTTCTTTTGGTATTTGAGCCAGTTGAGCATCGGGTGCTCCGCTGTGCGGTGCTTGGAGGGACGCTTCTTTTGTTCGGTCATGAAGTTGAGGAAAGCGTGGTAGTTCTTTTCCCAGGATTCGTCTTGTGTCATAAGGCTTGTTTTTTGTGGGTGAAGAAATAGGTGAGGGTGAGTAGTGTGGCGTAGCAGAGGATGGTGGTGAGGAGGCTTGGATGCCATTTGAGGGTTGCGTAGGGGAGGGAGGCGATGGACTCAACGATGCTGTTCATGGTGGTGGCTGTCCAGTTGAGCAGGTCGGTGAGGAGGGTGTTGATTGGGGCGTACCAGAGGAATGCCCACCAGAGGATGCTGGCGAACATGAGGAGATAGACAAAGGGAAAGAGCAGGAGGTTGGACAATAGGGCGAGGGTGGAGACGTGCCCAAAGTAATAGGCAACGAGTGGAGCGGTGAAAACTGTGCTAATCAACGAGATAGCGATGATTGTGATGAGCCAAGCATAATGTTTCCAGTAGTTTGGAAACGAGAGAAGCGTGATGAGTTTTCTGCCAAGCACTCCAATGCTGGCAACCGCAATGAAAGAAAGCTGAAAGCCAATATCATGCAGGTAGAACGGATTGATGCAGAGCATGATGAAGAAGGCGACGGCGCATGAGTTGGGGGATGGGCTGTTGCGAAAAGTCGATTGGCAAAACAATAGAATCGTGAACATGAGGGTGGCACGAACCAAGGAGGGCGACATGCCTGTGATGAGGGTGTAGCACCAGAGCGATGCGATGATGAAGACGTTGTTGACCCATTGCCACCGCAGGGGCAGCAGTTTTTTGAGGAAGAAGGCTTGTATCATCAGGGCGATGATGCCGACGTGGAATCCCGATAAGGCAAGGATGTGGCTGACACCTGCGTGGGTGTAGGCGTTCCGTGTTACTTGGGGTATGTCTGTCTTTCGTCCGATGCTCATGGCTTCGATGATGCTGCTAACTTCTTGATTGAGTCCGTTTTCTTTGTAGATGTGATGCAAGTTTGTTTGAATCTCTTTGGCGAACAGGGTGATGCTCCGACGGTTCTTGCAGGGCTTTACCTGCCATTGTCCATGAGGCGTGTATGCTGTGGCGCAGATGCCGTGATGGAACAGGTATTGTCTGAATGTTTTGAACTTACCCCCCCCATGCTCGGTTCTTTCAAGATGCTTGATGTTGGCAAGAATCGTATCGCCCAACTGCAACGAGGAGTAGGCGATGGCGTCGTGTTGTGGTGTCTCCCAATTCTTTCCTATATATAATATAATGTGCGTATCGTTGTCCTGCTGGAGGTTGAGTGCCCACGACCTGTTCTTCTCTGTGGGCACTTCGGAAAGAATGCCTTGGCAGAAGGTTGTGTCGGTGGGGATACCCTGTGTGATGCGCTGGTGCTTGCCTGTGTAGAGCGTCATGCCGATGAGGAAGAAGAGCATCATTGCCACGAGACCGAATTTGCCGTCTTTGTAGGTGTTAGAGGTTCTGAGGTGGAAAAACGAGAAGGCAAGGACGGCGCAACAGAGTATGAACAGAACTGCCATGCTCATGTGGCGGATGAACAGATTCGCCACAATCATGCCTAATGTGAAGGGGATGATGAGGCGGATGAGAGGATGGTTCTGCCAGAACATGAGATAAGGATTGATGGATAGTAACCTTGAAGCATCGCCTGTGCAGTGTTGGAGGTGGTCTCAGTTCTTTAGTCCTTTAAGTTTTTTTAGTTCTTTGATTCTTTCTTCGGGATTCTCGGCACTGAACACATAGCTGCCAGCCACGAGTACATCGACTCCTGCCTCTACAAGACGGGGGGCTGTGTTGCCGTTCACGCCACCGTCCACTTCGATGAGGGCGTGGCTGTTGGTTTGCTGGATGAGCTGGCGAAGCCGACGCACTTTCTGAATGGAGTTGTCAATGAACTTCTGACCGCCGAAGCCTGGGTTGACGGTCATGAGGAGCACCATATCGAGGTCCTGGATGATTTCTTCAAGCACGCTGACAGGGGTGTGGGGATTGAGGGTGACTCCTGCTTTCATGCCAGCGTCGTGTATCTGCTGGATGGTGCGGTGGAGGTGGGGACAGGCTTCGTAGTGTACGTTCATCATGTAAGCCCCAAGTGCTTGAATCTGTGGGATAAACTTGTCAGGGTCAACTATCATCAGATGAACGTCGAGGGGTTTCTTGCAAATCTTGGCAACGGCTTCGAGCACGGGGAAGCCGAAACTGATGTTAGGCACGAATACGCCGTCCATCACGTCGAGGTGAAGCCAGTCGGCCTCACTGCGGTTTATCATGTCGATGTCCTTGCTCAAGTTGGCGAAATTGGCAGCAAGGAGAGAAGGAGAAACTTTTGTCATGTGTCTGTATTTGAATCGATTGGCGTTAGCCACGTTCCATCATTTGAGTGTAAAACTGGTTTGTCCTATCATTTGGCTGTCGCAGAAGATGAAGAGCTTGTAGGTGCCAGCTTCGAGGAACTCGGTCACGTCGCTGTACATGGTCACACGCTCTTCCTCGCCTGTATAGTCGATGTATTTCTTTTCTGTGTAGTCAAGGGTGGTGTTCTCGTAGGTGAAAGTACCCTTTGCGCCCATTATGGTGTTGTCGGGCTTGAGGATACGGGCATAGAGGGTGCGCTGTCCGTTCGTGGCGGTCACGTTCTTCACGATGGTGAAACCGAAGGCGAAACGCTTCACGTCCTTCACACGACGGGCTTCCTTGCTCTTCTTGTCTTTGGGTGTCACCCAAAAGCCAGTGGCATCCAGCTGGGCAGCGATACTTACCTTGTCTTGCAGCTGGTTGCGCTGGGTAGAGAGCGTGCTGATTTGGGTGTTTGCCTCGCTGATTTGCTCCTTCATGTGAGTGTTCTCCTCACTGAGCGACTGGTTGAGTCGTCCCAGCGAATCGACCTGCATGATGTAGCTTTGCAACACTTTGCGGAGGGACGCAATTTCTGCTTTGAGTCGCATGATTTCGCGAGCGTCGGTGGCTTTTGTGCGTTCCAGTTCTTCGAGGAGTTGCTGGGTGTGGCGACGTTCTTCTTCTATCTGTGCAATGAGGCTGTCATTGCTGAGTTGGCTCTGGAGCATCTCATACTGCACGTCGAAGTCTTTATACTGGTTCTTCATCTCCTGCTTTTCCAGTTCAGCCAACTCTTTCAGTTCTTCGTTTTCCTGCTGGAGAGGACGGGCATAGAAGTAGTAGTAGCCCACCACGGCTACGATGATGGCAATGGCGGCTACTATGATGCCGACGATGAGGCTGGTGTGGCTGCGCTGTTCGGATTGCGTCGCTTGTGTATTGTTCTGTTCTTCCATTGAGTTTTAGAGTGTTTCACGTTTTCATTCTTTTGTCTGATGGGGATGTCCACTACGATGCGGCATCCGTCGGTGTAGTCCTTGTCTATTCCGATAGTGCCGTCCATGAGTCGGCAGATGTTGCGGCAGGTGCAGAGACCCATGCCTGTGGCTTTGACTGCATCGTCGGTATCGGTAAACATATCGAAGACAGTGGTTTGTGCATCGAGAGGGATGCCAGGACCTGTGTCGGTGATGCTGATGATGAGGCGGTTCTCGTTGGTGCGGCGGAGGCTGAGGGTGATAGATCCTTGCTGGGTGAACCTGCCGGCGTTGTCGAGCAGATAGTCGAGCAGACGTTCCATGGCTTTCATGTTGGTCAGCATCTCAAAGTCGTCGGGCAACTGGCTGTCGAATATGAGTTTAAGTTGCTTTGATTGCAATGGGATGACGGTCATGCGTGCCTGGCAGAATGCGTTGACGGGTATGCTGTCTTCCATGTCAAGCTCTTCGAGGCATTGGTAGTGGGAGAGGTAAATCATCTTGTCCACGATGCTGGTCAGCAGCTGGGTGTTCTCACTGATGTATCGGCTTAACTCGATTTTCTCCTCGTCCGACACCTCCATGCCCGGCATGGTGAGTATCTGCGTGAAGCCAAAGATGGCGTTGAGCGGTGTGCGCATCTCGTGGGATATGTTGTTGAGAAAGAGACGCTTGGTAGTCAGTGCTGCCTCGGCTTGTTGCCTGGCTTTGGCTTCTGCCTGTTTGGAGATGCGCAACTGGGCGTTGATGGATTCCAGCTTCTCCATCTGTTGCTTGCGACGGTATAGGAAGAAGAACATACCGCCGATGGTGAGTGCAGCCAATGCGCCACCCGTCGCCACGTAGATGTGATGGATGTGCTCTCTGTTCTCAATCTCTTCTATATAGGCTTGGGCTTCCAAACTGTCGTTCTCCTTTTGGATAGCGATGCGTTCCAACTCCAGCTTCCTTGTTTTTTCTTTCGATGCCGTTAGTGCCAGCTGATGCTTCAGTTGCTTGGCTAACAACTCCTTGTTCTGTACCTCCAGCTCATGGCTTTCTCTTTTCGACGTTTCCACAGCCAACTGATGCTCCAAATGTTCGGTCATCAGCTGCTGGTTCTGCATTTCCAGTTCGTGGGCTTCATTTTTTGCCCGTTCAAGATCCATCGCAGCCGTGATTTCGGTCATCAGGTGCGAGTTGTTGACTCGGATCATCGAGTCGTTGTAGTTTTGGTAATGCTTATTAAAGATGTAGGCCTGCTTATAGTTCCCTTGTGCCAAATAGATGTAGCACATCATGGAATAATATGAGATTGGCTTCTTTTTCAGTTTCTCGCAGAGTTTGAGTGCTTCGTCGTAGTTTTGGTCAAAGATGCACCGCCAAACTTCGATGGTTGATCCTCGTGTGTCGTCGTGACCCACTACCTTCTTGAGCTTCTCTCGCTCGGCATAGAGCCGTTTGAACTCTGCCACTTCCTCCTTGCTGTGCCGTATGGTAATGTAGTCGACAGGGGCAGCCACCTGCATACATCTGATGGAATAAACCTCAAGTTTTTGGAGTGGGGTGATGTTTGGCTCCTTGAGAGCGAGGTTGAGCATGCGTTGGCTCTCTGTGCGGTCGTGGTAGTAGAGGTAATAGATGATGCCCAAATCAATGTAGGGGTAAGCTGCGCTTTCGTTTGGGAAGTGTTTGTGCAGGTATTTGATGGCATCCTTATAGTTTGCCTCAGCATCGTCATAGTTGCCCATTCGGTTTAAGATGCTTGCTGCCACGATGGTGCTGGTGTAGATGCCGTATTTGTGGTTGTTCTGGGTGGCATGGTTCAGCATGTCCTTTGCTATGCTGAGTCCTTTGTTGCGGTGCATGGTTTTGGCTTGGTATTGTGCCGTGTAGCCCCATGCCTTGTAGAACATTCGCTCGTTGCCTTCCTTCTGTGCTTTTTCTTTCAGCCGTTCGGCTGTTTCCATCAGCTTCGGTTCGTCTTCTGCAAGTTCGTATTGGTACAGCTCCTGCTCCAGCTCTGCGAGGGTCTGCGCACCGATTGGCAGGGTGAGCAGGACAAGGAGTGTTAATATGTAAAATTTAATGTGATTCATAGAAAAATTCGTTCTTGTCATGTAAGTTTTCGCAAATGTAGTGATTTTTTCTGTAAGTCGTAGGCTTTTGTGGCTTTTTTCTTTCTTTCTGTGCGGTTTCGTGCCCCAAGGTGGGGAAGATGTTCTTCTTTTTTGTCGTTTTTCCATTGTTTTTGCCGTCCATGCCGAAAAAGGTTATACCTTTGCAAAAAAATAGATATAGAGAAGAGAGACAATGCTGAGAAGAATCATCACGCCGCAGGAAGTGGCGATAGCGAAGAAAGACTTTGGGGAGTGCAGGAATGTGGTCATCGTGTGCCACACCTCGCCCGACGGGGATGCCATCGGCTCGTCGTTGGGGCTGTATGAGTACTTGAAGCGGAGGGGGAAGAACGTGACGGTCATTGTGCCGAACTATTTCCCTGACTTTCTGCACTGGATGAAGGATGCTGACAAGATTGTGCGCTTCGACCGTCAGAAGACGCCTGCCTACACGGCGTTGAAGATGGCTGACCTCATTTGCTGTCTCGACTTCAACGATATGCGTCGCATTGACGAATTGGGTGCTGCCATCTGTAAGATACACTGCAAGCGTCTGCTCATCGACCACCACATCGACCCTGTGCATCGGCAGTTTGCCCACGTCATATCCCATCCAGAACTGAGCAGTACCTGCGAGGTGCTCTTCCGTCTGTTCGACGCAATGGGCGAGACGGACAAGCTGACGTTTGCTGCGGCTGAGGACCTCTATGCTGGCATGGCGACTGACACGGGCTTTTTCTCGTTCAACAGCAACGACCCCGACCTCTTCATCATCATCAGCGAACTGCTGAAACGGGGCATTGACAAGGACCTCATCAACCGCCGCATTCAGAACAACTTCTCGCCCGACCGGCTGAGGCTGATTGGCTATATGCTCTACGAGAAGCTGCAAATCTTCTCCGACCTCCACGCCTCGCTCTTCACCATCCGCAAGGAGGAACTGGCGCAGTTCCACTATCTGAAGGGCGACATGGAGGGCATCGTGAACATGCCGCTGCAAATCAAAGGTCACAAGCTGAGCATTGCCCTGAGGGAGGACACGGAGAAGCCGCTCATCCGAGTATCGACCCGTTCGGTGGATGATTTCCCGTGCAACGAGTTCTGCGCAGCGTTCTTCAACGGTGGCGGTCACAAGAATGCGGCTGGCGGCACGCTGGAGTGCTCTATGGACAAGGCTGTCAAAATAGCCAAGGCGGCATTGGAAGCATGGCGTGATCGTCTGGAGGACAAGCCCCTGCCCGACGCTGCCGAGTGTGGCAGTCAGGCTCCTGCCGATGCAGGCGAATCGAAGTGACTGGATGCCGTGCGTCGGAGTTGTTCATAAGTTATGAATAATTGTTCGTAACTTGTGAATAATAATTCATAACTTTGGAATAATTGTTCATAACTTATGAATAAGCAGATGGAGCGGAAATGTAACGAAGGGAACACCCTAAAACCTATCATAATATGAAGAAAAGACTTTTATTTCTATCGGCTGTGCTGGCATCGCTGAGCGTGTCGGCCCAAGTAGCCAGTGTCGTCAGTCCTGACGGCAAACTGAAAGTGAATGTGGATGTGCAAAGTGGCAAACCTGTCTATGAGGTTGTCTATGACGGCGTGCAGGTGTTGGATGCGAGTCCGTTGGGCTTCGTGGCTGACCATGGCGACTTTGCGCAGGATGTCTCGTTTGTGGGCAAGCGCGAGGGGCATCTGGAGTTCAATTACGACCTGCGTGTGAGCAAGATGAGCCATGTGCATGTGGACGCCAACCAGTTGGTGGTGACGTTGAAAAACGCGCAGGGGTATCCCTACGATGTGGATTTCCGTGTGTCGAACAACGATGTGGCTTTCCGCTATGCCATCCCCAACCATCCCAGCCGTGCCAACGGGAAGAAGTTCTCGGTGCGCATCATGAAGGAGGCCACGGGCTTTGATTTCCCCAGCCAGACGACCACGTTCCTGACACCTCAGTCGGATGCGATGATTGGCTGGAAGGGCACGAAGCCCAGCTATGAGGAGGTCTATGGCTATGACGAGCCGATGGATAAGAAGAGCCAGTATGGGCATGGCTACACGTTCCCATGCCTCTTCCATGTGAACGCTGCCGATAAGAACGGCAAGGAGGCATGGGCGTTGATTTCGGAAACAGGTGTCGATTCTCGCTATTGCGCTTCTCGTCTCTCCGACATGAAGGGTGAGGGTCTCTACACGGTAGAGTTCCCGATGCCAGAGGAGAACAACGGAAACGGCACTGTGGAGCCTGCTTTTGCACTGCCTGGTGTCACGCCTTGGCGCACCATCACGGTAGGCACTTCGCTGAAACCCATCGTGGAGACGACGGTGCTTTGGGACTATGTGGAACCGCGTTACGAGACTTCGCACGACTATCAATATGGTAAAGGCACTTGGAGCTGGATTGTGTGGCAGGACAACTCCATCTGCTGGGACGACCAAGTGAAGTACATCCAGCTTGCCAAGGACATGGGCTTCAAGTATGTGCTCATCGACAACTGGTGGGACACCAATATCGGCAAGGAGAAGATGACGAAACTGGTGAAGTATGCTCAGAGCCAAGGCGTGGATGTCTTCCTGTGGTATAGCTCCAGTGGCTGGTGGAACGACATCGAGCAGGGACCTATCAACATCATGAGCGACCCTATCGTGCGCAAGCAGTATATGCGCTGGATGAACGAGATTGGCGTGAAGGGTATCAAGGTGGATTTCTTCGGTGGCGACAAGCAGGAGACGATGCGCCTGTATGAGCAGATTCTGACCGATGCCGACGATGCTGGCATCATGGTTATCTTCCACGGCTGTACCATTCCTCGTGGATGGGAGCGGATGTATCCCAACTATGTGGGTAGCGAAGCGGTGTTGGCGTCGGAGAACATCTACTTTAGCCAAGGTGCTGCCGACAAGGAGGCAAAGGACGCTGCTACGCATCCTTTCATCCGCAACACCATCGGCTGCATGGAGTTTGGCGGCTGTTTCATGAACCGCCATCTCAACCGAGGCAACACGGGTGGTAACACACGTCGCACAACCGACTGCCACGAACTGGCTACTTGTGTGCTCTTCCAAAATCCCATTCAGAACTTTGCCATCACTCCTGAGAACCTTCCCACTGAGGCAACTAAGGATTTGAAACCCAACGAGAAGGGTGCGCCTGCACCAGCCATTAGCATGGACTTCTTGCGCGATGTGCCTACCGTCTGGGATGAGACAGTCTTCATCGACGGATACCCAGGCAAGTACTGCGTGCTCGCTCGCCGTTCGGGCAACACATGGTACATCGCTGGCAACAACGCCACTGGTGCTCCGCTCAAACTGAAACTCAATCTGCCTATGTTGCAGAAGGGAGACCAAGTAACCCTTTACAGCGACAACCTCAAAGACCGTGAGCCTCAGAAGCTTGCGCTCAAGGTGAGCAACCCTCAGGCGGTCAGCGTGACAATGGCTGACCAAGGTGGTTTCGTCATCGTGAAATAGAATGGTGTAGATACAAAAATGGGGGGCTTTGTGTAAAGCCCCCCATTTTTGTATTAGCCCTCTCGGAAGAAGTCCAGCATCTCGAAGATTTCTTCCTTCGTTGCTGTTTGGTTGATGCGGATGTCACCGATGTCGCCAAGCAGCGTGAAGTTGATGATACCCGCTGTGTTCTTCTTGTCGTGGGTCATGTAGTTGTAGAGTTCCTCGTAGTCATCGCAGGTGACGGGCAATGTGCCGTAGTTTTCCTTGATGAAACGGACGGTTTGGCGCATCTTGTCGGTTGGGAAACCAGTCTTGATGCACGAAAGATACAGTTCGCAGATGAGTCCCCATGCTACGGCATAGCCATGCAGGTAGGGGTTGCGGCTGAGTGCCCAGCTCTCAAACGCATGCCCAGCTGTGTGTCCGAGGTTCAAGGCCTTGCGAATGCCGTGCTCCAACGGGTCTTCCGCCACGATGCGTTCCTTGATAGCGACGGATGTGCCGACCATCTCTCCAAGGTGCAGGTAATCCACATGGTCTAAATCGAAATTGAGCAACTCTGCAAAGTTTTTGTCGTTTGAAATGAGACCATGCTTCAGCATTTCTGCATAGCCCGAGAGGATGTTCTCGTGGTCGAGTGTCTTCAAGAACTCCGTGTCGAGAATCACCGTCTCGGGAGCGTTGAACACGCCGATTTCGTTCTTTAAGCCATTGAAATTGATGCCTGTCTTGCCACCCACGCTGGCATCGACCATGCTCAGAAGAGTGGTGGGTACATTGATGTACTTGATGCCGCGCTTGAATGTGCTGGCAGCAAAACCGCCCAAGTCTGTCACCATGCCGCCACCGAGATTCACCATGAGCGAGTGGCGTGTACCGCCACCGTTGCCTAACTCCGTCCACACCTTTGCCAATGTGTCCAGCGTCTTGTGGGTGTCGGTGGCACCAATGATGATGTGCGTGGCCTCTTTGAGACAGAGAATGTCCTTCACAACGGGAAGACACAGCTGTTGTGTGGTCTTGTCCATCAGCAGAAACAGTTTGTCGTGCTGCACTTCCGATACAGCCTCCGCCAGTGTGTGTGTAATCTCCGTTGAAATAACTACTTTGTTGCTCATGTGTCTGTGAAATTTGTGCAAAGGTAGAAAAAAGTTCGGAGTTGGATGTTCGGAATTTGAACTTTTTCCTTAACTTTGCAAAAAATACAAGGAAGCATTATGATTCATGTGATAGACACCGAGATAGAAGGCGTGAAAATCATTGAGCCTAAGTTGTTTGGCGATGCCAGAGGGTATTTCTTCGAGTCTTTTTCTCAGCGCGAGTTTGAGGAGAAGGTGTGCAAGACCATGTTTGTACAGGACAATGAAAGCCGTTCTGTTGCAGGTGTGGTGCGTGGTTTGCACTTCCAGAAGCCTCCGTTCACGCAGTCGAAGTTAGTGCGTGTGGTAAAGGGAGCGGTGCTTGATGTGGCAGTTGACATCCGTAAGGGCAGCCCGACATTCGGTAAGCATGTGTCAGTCGTGTTGACGGAAGAGAATCACCGTCAGTTCTTTGTGCCTCGTGGTTTTGCTCATGGCTTTGCTGTATTGAGCGATGAGGCGGTGTTCCAGTATAAATGTGACAACTACTATGCTCCTCTGAGTGAGGGTGCTATAGCATGGGATGACCCTGACCTCGGCATTGACTGGCAAGTGCCGACTGAGAACCGCATCCTGTCTGAGAAGGATGCCCATCATCCACGCCTGAAAGATGCCGAACAGGTGTTCGACATAAACGTTCCTTTATATTAAAGTTGTTCGTGTATTGTCATTTGGTTGCTTGCCATTATTCACCCTTAGATATTCCTTTTCCTCTTGTGTCTGGGTTGCTTTCGCAAAGACTCCTTCAAAGCGATGCGCCATGCTCCTTTGCCACCTAACAATGTATAGATGCGCAAACTATTGCCTATCATGCGTTGCATGAACGTGGGGGCGAAGTTGTCGTTGCGGAAGATGGTGACAGCCTTGGCTGCCATCTTGTACTTTTGGCATTGACCCGTAATCTTCTCTCTTTGTAGCCTGCCCAACAAGATGCTGATACGCAGATAGAGTGGATACATCAGCAAGTCTAAATGGGGATACAGACAGGCAAGGTGCTGTGTGTGATATGTGGAAAGGGGTTGTATGATGGATGACTGCAAGTTATTGACAGCCGCTGTTAGGGTGCGCAGTAATTGCTTGTAATTCACAGAACAACAGCAGCCTTTGGCGTTTTCTCCACGAGCACGAAGTGTGTGGAAAGCATGTTGAGTGTACCACAGAATCTTGGGCTGATGCAGCATGATGCGCAGCCCCAATTCCCAGTCTTCCCAAATGCGGCATGCGGGATTCCATGCACCGATATCCTTTAGATAAGATGTACGCAAGAGCATGTTTGAGGTGGCAAGAACATTCCCCAACAGCTGCACACGCGGGTCTTCCGATGGGATGAACGGACGTACCCACTCCTTGTGACCGTCTGTGACCTTTGTCGGCACTGCAATCACATCATAATCATCCACTTCCGCCTTGTGAAAGGTCGAAATGAAGTTGTAGTCAAACAGGTCATTGCTGTCGAAGAAATATACCCATTCTGTCTTGCACGACTTGAGTCCCTTGTTGCGTGCTGCCGCAGCACCTGGGAACGTTTCTCGCAGTAGCGTCATGTTCGGACGGCCCTTGATGTACTGCTCACAGAACTGATATGTTCCGTCTGTACTCTCGTTGTCCACGATGATGACCTCTTTGGGAAGCATGCTCCCTTTCATGATGGAGTCGAGCGTCTTGCCGATGTGTTCACGTCTGTCCTTGACAGGCACGATTACCGTTATTTCCATGCTCATTAAAGGTTTTGGTTGCAAAGGTAACAAAAAGTTAGGATACGTCAGTTAGGAGTTGGAAGTTTTTTTTCATACCTTTGCAAATCAAACGAATCAAAGAGAAGATGGCGGAAGAATTGACGATATCAGGAGGCTCGAAGGAAGAGAAGTACAGAGAGCTGTTGCCGCAGGTCAAGGCGGTGGTGGAAGGTGAAACGGATGGGATTGCGAACATGGCGAATGTGGCGAGCATGCTGCATGAGACGTTCGGGTTCTTGTGGACAGGCTTTTACAGGGTGAAGGACGGGGAGCTTGTCCTCGGTCCTTACCAAGGTCCGTTGGCTTGTACACGCATCAAGAAAGGGAAAGGCGTGTGTGGCACGGCATGGGAACGGGGCGAGACCGTGGTTGTGCCAGACGTGGATGCTTTCCCTGGGCATATCGCTTGTTCGAGTTTGAGCCGAAGCGAGATTGTGGTGCCTGTGTGGCAGGATGGGGAAGTGGTGGCAGTGTTGGACATCGACAGCAAGGACTTGGGCACATTTGATGAGGTGGACAAGCAATACTTGGAGGAGATAGTGAAACTGTTTTGAGATGCAGGAGAAGAAGATGGACAGGGACATTCTCCCTTCTGTAGGGCGTTTCGCGCCTTCGCCGACGGGGCGCATGCACTTGGGCAACATCTTTTGTGCGCTGCTCTCTTGGCTTTCGGCTAAAAGCAAGGGCGGAAAGTGGCTGTTGCGCATAGAGGACATTGACGCAGGACGTTCGCGGCAGGAGTATGCCGACTGGCTGATGGACGACTTGGCGTGGTTGGGTTTGGAATGGGATGGCGAGCCTGTGTATCAGAGCCAACGCTCAGAGATATATGAATGCTATTTTGAACGGCTGAAACAACAAGGACTTACATACCCGTGCTATTGTACCCGTGCCGACCTCTTGGCAACACAGGCACCGCACGAGAGCGACGGACGGGTGGTGTATCGAGGCACATGCCGCCATCTGCCTCCGCAAGCGGGACGTGCCGCAGCCACACGCCTTATCGTGCCTGACGAGGAGATACACTTCACCGATGGACACTACGGCGATCATAGCGTCAATCTTGCTCAGCAGGTGGGCGACTTCATCATCCGCCGCAAAGACGGGGCATGGGCGTATCAGTTAGTGGTGGTCATCGATGATGCGCTGATGGGCGTGACCGAAGTGGTGCGTGGTCGCGACCTGCTCTTGTCGTCTCCCCAACAGCTTTATGTGGCTCGTCTGTTCGGCTTCCCTTCTCCGCAGTTTGTCCATCTTCCCCTCCTCTGCAATGTTCAGGGACAACGCCTCTCTAAACGTGACCAAAGCCTTGACATGGAGTCTTTGCGCCAACGCAGCACCGCCCCTCAGCTCATTGGTCTGCTTGCTTGTATGGCAGGGCTGCTTCCTTCGCCCGAAGCCATCACTGCAAGCGAACTCCTTCCTCTGTTCTCTTGGGAGCACGTTCCTTGCCAAGACGTGATGGTCAAGGACTTATCTTGCTGATTCTATCATTCTGTATAAAAAAAGTTGGGAAATACTGCAATGTTTCCCAACTTTTTTTGTATATTCGTGTAGAAGACAGACAAAATGGAGAACGAAACCAATAGACTCATTTCGGACTTGCTCAAGCAGAAGCGAGCGGCACAAGAGCGGTTGCTCGTGCTGTACGGCAAGATGGTGTTCCGCTTGGTGGCGAGGATTGTGCCACAAAGGGAGGATGCCGAAGAGGTCTATCAAGATGTGTTTGTGAAGGCGTTTCGCAGCATCGGCACTTACGACGAACGACAGGCTTCGCTTGCCACATGGTTGGGGCGAATCGCTTATCACGAGGCACTGAATTTCGTGCGGAGGAAAGCACCGACGCTTGTCTATTTGGATGAACACCCAAAGGACTTGGAGACCTGCGATGAGGATGCCGATGTGCAGCACGACGAGCATGCCATTCAGCGCATGGAACAGGCATTGAAGCACTTACAGCCCCACGAGCAGAGTCTCCTCACGATGTTCTACTTCGACCATCTGAGTTTGAAGGAGATAGCCTACATCACCGACTCCATTCCCACGACTGTCGGCTCGCAACTGAGCCGAATCAGAAAGAAACTATACCGAATCATGCAAAAACTCTGAGATATGATGAACGAGAAGGAACTTGAAACCCTGTTGAGGCGCGACACCGACTTGCACGAAGCCATCAGCCGGCACGAACAGGCGTTGCCGCCGATGCCCGACGACTTGAACGCCCGAGTGCTGCAACGCATGAAGCAGCCGGACGCGAAGCCCAAACGCCGCATTTGGCTTTACACCGCCTCAGCCGTTGTTGCCAGTGTGCTGCTTCTGTTGCTGTTCCGTTTTGTGCAGGACACTCCCGAAGCTCCTGTTGTTGCCATGCAACACCCCGTGCAACCCAAGGTGGAGCAGCCTCAAGAAGCGTTGGCTCAACCGATTACGGAGGTGGTGAAAGAAGCACCGTCAGCGACTCCGCAACGAAAGTCTCCCGTCAGAAAGGCAAGGCGAAGCCAACCGATAGAAGAGGAGGACACGCTGCCAGAGCAGACGGAAGAGCCTGACGTGGAACAGGAGTTTGTTGACCCCACGCTGATTTATTTCCAAATGACAGGCGACCCTGTCCTTGCCGCCGTGGAGCATGTACGGGACATCCGCGCCCGTGGCGAACGCTTGCAGCAGGAAGTGGAGCTTGTCCTGAATCGCAGTATGCAATCTTTCAATAACTAATAAATAATTAAACAATGAAGAAACTAACCACATTTGTGCTGCTCGTGCTCGTATGCCTGGCAGCACAGGGACAAACTCCCAATGCGCAGTTCCGTCAGTTGGAGGACTATCTGGACAGGAAAGGCTTAGATGTCGTGCATACCCAATTCAGTGAGGGGGAGAATCTTAGCCATCAGTGGGCTGTCTGCATTTCTGCCATGTCGCTCAAGTTGCAGTTAGGGATGATAATTGGTGGGAATGAAGATCTCTACGCCCGCCAACAGCTGATTGATAGCATCAACGCTTTGCGTCAACAGGCATTGGTGGAAGTGCTCGACTCAATTCGCCATACTTTCGCCCGTGTCAGCAAGGATGCCGCCGAGAGCTATCTCTACGAGGTTCATAAGAATGGAGCTGACACCATCAAATACTCGTTTAGTGTGGCAAAGGACCCTTATTCACTGTTTGTATCAGGAAAGGATAGTTGTGATGAAAAGTCTTATGTGGATATCCGTGAGATTATGGGTTTCCGTTATCAATCGAAAGCATCTGTTGCCAACGGCATGGGATTCGGTTTTCTCACTCATGTGTTCAATTATGATTCGGGGCTTTCGTGGGACGACATGAAGGATTTTGACAACATGGCTTTTGAGCAACTCATCCAGCCCGTTTTGAAGCGCGCTATGAAACTGAAAGGCGCGAAGGAGTACCCTGTCTATTGGCGGCATGATAAGGGTTTCGACGACGATGTTACTGAGGGAGGAGGTCTTATCCGAAAGGAGGTAAGTAGTGTATTTGATAATCCGGGTGGGCTGACCACAGGCGTTGATTATGTCATACCGCTCCAATACGATGATGCCGCCCATGCCCTGTTCCGAGAGCTTGACTCGCTGTCGCATGGCTATGTGGATGCCCATCCCGAGCAGCTCTACCGTTATAATTTCCCGACTCAATGCTTTCCTGCGATAGACGGAACTATTCTAAAAGGGTACAATTTGGATGGCACTGACAAATACATCCTGATGTGTGAATTGGATCCAGAAGGTTTCCACATCCTCTATCTCCGCATAAACGGTGAGTTTTGGATGCCTCGCGACTGGCAAAAGCTGAAAAGCTACATCAACGGCGAGAAAGTCTATCGGAAGAAATAAAGGGGCGCAGGACACCTTTTCCCCCGAAACAGACCTCTCATATTTCTCTTGCCTTTTATCTCTTGTTTCTAACCCTCTAAATCGATGTCCCCGACATCGACCAATCGGAGTCCCCGACATCGGTCAACCGATGTCGGGGACTCCGATTTTTATGCTGTGGAAGCGTCCTCAACGGGGGTGTTGGTTTTGATGGGTTGTGGGAGGGGGTGCATCAACACGTCGGCCCACGGTCATGATACCGTGGGCCGACGTGTTTTGTCTTTGTGGAAGTTTGTCTGACTCAGAATTGCTCCAAGATTCTGATGCGCTCTTCGGTGCTGGGGTGCGTGCTGAAGAGGGATTGGAGGTTGTCGAAGAAGCTTTGTTTCAGTTTTTTCGGATGGATGATGTAGAGCTGGGCAATGTCCTCGCGGTCCACCTGACCAAGCCCTGGTTTCGCTGAGATTTTGCGCAGGGCGGAGGCCAAGGCACGGGGATTGCGGGTCAGTTCAGCACCGCCGGCATCGGCCATGAACTCACGTTTGCGCGAGATGGCGAAACGGGTGAGCAGCGTGAGGAAGTAGGCGATGGCTGCGCAGATGATGGCGACGATGATGACCACGATGGTGGCTGCGCCGCCGTTGTTCTTGTTGTCCGAACGGCGCGATGCGCTGACTCCGCCCCACAGGAAGGCGCGCAGCACCCCGTGGGTGAGCAGTGTGAGCAGCGTGGAGAGGATGCCTACGAAGACAATGCTGATGATGACCACTTTCGTGTCGCGGTTGCGGATGTGGGTCAGCTCATGGGCTATCACGCCTTCTAATTCTTCGTCGTTCAGATAGTCGATGATGCCGCGTGTCAGCGTCACCGTGTAGCTCTTCTGATTGATGCCCGACGCAAAGGCGTTCAGCTGCGGGTCGTCGATGATGTTCACCTTCGGCATGGGCATGCCTGCACCCATGCAGAGATTCTCCACCATGTTGTAGATGCGTGGGTTCTCCCTGCGTTCCAGCGGTTTCGCCCCTGTGGCGAACTGGACCATCTGCACGTTGAACAGGTAGGCGATGAAGAACCAAATGCCTACAATCACCGCTGCCCATGGGGCCATCTCCATCCACCTCGCGTTGACCAGCTCCGTGTCGAAGTAGTATTGCTCGTTGTAGTACTGGTCGTAGGTGCTCTGGAAGCCAAACACGCAACAGAACACCCACAGCATGCCGAGGATGATGCACGGGAACATCAGGAGCAGCATCACGCTGTTCCAGTTGTTCCGCGCCATTTGTGTATGTATGCCGACGTACTGCATCAGAACTGAATCTCAGGTGCTTTCTCCACAGCGGCACGTTGTGAAGCCTCAATCTCGTACATGGACTCCTTGTGGAAACCGAACATGCCAGCGAAGATGTTGCTGGGGAACGTCTGCACGGCGTTGTTCAGTTCGCGTGTGGCGGAGTTGAAATAGCGGCGGACGGCAGCCAACTTGTTCTCAATGTCGGCAAGTTCGCCTTGCAGCTGGAGGAAATTCTGGTTGGCTTTCAGGTCGGGATATGCCTCAACGGAGACTTTTAGCCCTGCTAAAGCCGATGTCAGCTGTCGGTCGGCAGCCATCTTCTCGTCGATGCTGGATGCGTTGACACCAGCCGTGCGGGCAGCGGTCACAGCCTCCAGCAGCCCTTTCTCGTGAGCGGCATAACCCTTCACGGTGGCGACGAGTTGCGGAACGAGGTCGAAACGCTGTTTCAGCTGCACGTCGATGTCGGCGAAAGCGTTCTCACGGTTGTTGCGGAGCTTCACAAGGTTGTTGTAGATGCCGACGACTGCAATGACAATCACGGCAATGACTGCAATGATGATGATAGTTGTACTCATGGTTGCTTAGTGGTTTTGAATGTTTTGTTGTTCTTGCTTTTTATGTAAATGTGTTGCAAAGATAGTACATAACCGTTGTTTCTCGTTAATTCATCGTGCTTTTTAGCGTTTTTTAAGAAGAAAAACCGTACCTTTGTGCCTCAAATCGTAAATAATAACCATCAAGAGGTGGAAATGGGAAGCCCCGTTGCAACGTCCCGTCTGCCTCGGCAAAGCAAATCAATAAAGCGATGACAGCAAAGGAGATACGTGAGTCTTTCAAGAAGTTCTTTGAAAGCAAGGAGCACCTCATTGTGCCGTCGGCCCCGATGGTCGTGAAGGACGACCCCACGCTGATGTTCACTAATGCGGGCATGAATCAGTTCAAGGACATCATTTTGGGCAACGCTGTGCCCAAGAGCCGCCGTCAGGCAGATTCGCAGAAGTGTCTGCGTGTGAGCGGCAAGCACAACGACCTTGAGGAGGTGGGACACGACACCTACCACCACACGATGTTCGAGATGTTGGGCAACTGGTCGTTTGGCGACTACTTCAAGAAGGAGGCCATCTCGTGGGCGTGGGAGTACATCGTCGATGTGCTCAAGATTGACCCCAAGGACCTTTATGCCACTGTCTTTGAGGGCAGCGAGGAAGAGGGCTTGGCGCGTGACGATGAGGCTGCTGGCATCTGGGAACAGTTCTTGCCCAAAGACCACATCATCAACGGCAACAAGCATGACAATTTTTGGGAAATGGGCGATACAGGTCCCTGCGGTCCTTGCTCGGAGCTTCATGTCGATTCTCGTTCTGAGGAGGAGAAGGCGAAGGTGCCTGGTCGCGAACTGGTGAACAAGGATCATCCGCAAGTCATTGAAATATGGAATCTTGTGTTCATGCAGTATAACCGAAAGGCGGACGGCTCGCTTGAAGGGCTGCCTGCCAAGGTGATAGACACGGGCATGGGCTTTGAGCGTTTGGTGCGCACGCTTCAGGGTAAGACATCCAACTACGACACCGATGTGTTCCAGCCCCTCATCAAGGTGCTGGGCGACATGGCTGGTTGCCAATATGGTCAGGACGAGAAGAAGGACATCGCCATGCGTGTGGTGGTTGACCACCTGCGTGCCATCGCCTTTGCCATCGCCGACGGGCAGCTGCCGTCGAATGCCAAGGCTGGCTATGTCATCCGTCGTATTCTGCGTCGTGCTGTGCGCTATGGCTACACTTTCCTCGGTCAGAAGGAAGCCTTCATCTACAAGCTCGTGCCGACGCTCGTTGACGAGATGGGAGAGGCGTTCCCCGAGATTGCTGCACAGCAGAAGCTCGTCATGAAGGTGATGCAGGAGGAGGAAAGCTCTTTCCTTCGCACGCTGGAGAACGGCATCAAGTTGCTGCAAGGCGTCATTGACGAGACCAAAGCCACTGGCAAGACAGAGATTGCTGGCGACAAAGCCTTCACGCTGTTCGACACCTTCGGTTTCCCACTCGACCTCACGGAGCTTATCTGTCGCGAACAGGGTTTCACGGTCGATGATCAGGGCTTTGATGCGTGTATGCAGGAGCAGAAGAATCGTGCCCGTAACGCCGCTGAGGTGAAGTTGGGCGACTGGGTGGTGCTCAACGACGAGGCGGAGAGCGAGTTCGTGGGTTACGATTACACAGAACATCCCGCACACATTATTAAATATAGGGAAGTGCAGCAGAAGAAGCGCACTGCCTATGAGGTAATCCTCGACAAGACCCCCTTCTATGGAGAGATGGGTGGCGAGGTAGGTGACTCGGGCGTGCTGGTTAGTGAGAGCGAGGAAATTAAGGTGCTCGATACCAAGAAGGAGAACGGACTCTCCATCCACATTGTTGATAAGCTGCCCGAACAGCCAGAGGCTGAGTTCATGGCGTGCGTGGATGTGGAGTGTCGCCGTGCCATCGAAGCTAACCACACCTGTACACACCTCTTGGACGAAGCCCTCCGCGAGGTGCTTGGCACGCATGTGGAGCAGAAAGGTTCGTTGGTCACAGCCGATGGGCTTCGCTTCGACTTCTCCCACTTTGAGAAGGTCACTCCCCAGCAGCTCCGCGAGGTGGAACATATCGTGAACGCTAAGATTCGTGAGGACATCCCATTGAAGGAATACCGTGACTATCCCATCGAGAAAGCCAAGGAACTCGGTGCCATCGCGCTCTTCGGCGAGAAGTATGGTGACAAAGTGCGTGTCGTTCAGTTCGGTACGAGCGTTGAGTTCTGTGGCGGTTGTCACGCAGCCAGCACGGGTCGCCTCGGCATGGTGAAGATTGTCAGTGAGAGTTCGATTGCCGCTGGTGTGCGCCGCATTGAGGCTATCACGGGCAAGACCGTGGAGGAAATGCTTGACAATATGCAGGACTTCATGGCTGACCTTCGTGGTCTTCTCAACAATGCCCCCGACCTCATGGCGACCATCCAAAAGGCCATTGCGGACAACAAGGAACTGCAAGCGCAGGTCGATGCCTTCAAGGCACAGAAAGCGCAGCAACTCAAGCAGATGCTCATCGAGAAGGCGCGTGATGTCAATGGCGTGAAGGTCGTTTCGGGTGTGCTGCCAATGGAGGCGCAGCATGTGAAGGACATTGCCTTCCAGCTTCGTGGTCAGTTCCCTGAGCACTTGCTCGTGGTCATCGGGAGCGAAACCGCTGGCAAGCCCGCACTGACCGTCTCTATCTCCGACGACCTTGTGGCCGAAGGCAAGAATGCGGGGCAGTATGTTCGCGAGGCTGGCAAGCTCATTCAGGGCGGTGGTGGCGGACAGCCTCATTTTGCTACCGCTGGCGGCAAGAACCCCGATGGCTTGAAAGCCGCTGTGGCTAAGGTAATTGAGTTGGCAGGGCTGTAAGGCAAACTACCAATCATTAACAAATGTATCACCCCAAAGTAAGCAACGCATGAATCGACTCATCCTTCTCTTTTTGGCTGCTCTCTGCCTCTCCCATTCCGAGTTGCAAGCCAAGCGCAAAGCACGCACGATGGCAGGCTATGTTATGGTCTATCACAAAGATATAGACCACGGACTGCACATGGCATATAGTTGGGACGGTTACACCTGGGAGGCTCTCAACGACGACCATCCCATCATGGCAGGCGACACCATTGCCGAGCAGAAGGGCATCCGCGACCCATTCATCTTTCGTGGTCCTGACGGCGGCTTTTGCGTAGCCATGACCGACCTGCACGTGTTTGGGCAGAGGGATGGCATTCGCACGACCCAGTGGGAACGTGACGGGAAGAAGTACGACTGGGGCAATAACAGAGGGCTGGTGTTGTTGAAGTCCTTTGACCTCATCCATTGGAGCAGGACTAACCTCGACTTCACAAAGCTCACTTGCCCCACAGGGGAATCTGATGCCGATGGCACACCTATTTCGTGGGAAGACGTGGGCTGTGTGTGGGCTCCAGAAATGATAATAGACGACAGGACAGGGCAAATCATGATGCACTTCACCACTCGCTTTATGCGTGGTCGAAACCGCATCTATTATGTCTATATGAACGACGATTTCACGCAGATGACCACTGACCCTGTATTCCTCTTTGGCTCAGAGGTGAATGAGAATGGACTCTTCAAATACAATATGATAGACTCCGACATCATAAAGGTGGGCGACACCTACCATTTGTTTGCCACACAGCATGGTCTGCCCAAGCATGCCACCAGCAACTGCATCACAGGGCCTTATGTTCAAGACCCCGACTTTACGGACGGAGAGGAGCAGCGGCACGAAGCCCCCAACGTGTGGAAGCGCATTGGCGAGGACAAATGGATAATGATGTTCGACAATTACTCTCGCGAGCCACACAACTTCGGCTTCCTCGAAACCACTGACTTTAAGACTTTTACACCTCTCGGCTACTTCGATGAGCCAGGAAGCCCCATGAAGCGCACCAACTTTGCAGAACAAAAGCATGGCGCAGTGGTTCAAGTCACAAAGTCGGAGCTAAAAGCATTGATAGCTTATTGGAAACGGAAATAGACCATCACTCGCACCTTATAGCAAAACTAACTCTGAGTGTTTTTTCAACATCACTCTTATAGTAAGGGGGCGACTTCCACACGGAAGTCGCCCCCTTTGTGTCTCCGCATGGCTCTGTTGGCTCGTCGGACGGGCATGCGGACAAAATACAGGCTCGTTTTCTGTTTGTTTTTCAGCAAAATGTAGTAACTTTGTCGGCAAAATATGTTGTACAAGGAAATAAAGAAACGGAATATGAAGAAGATGTTATTGGCATTGGCTATGGGCTTGTTGCTGCTGAGTTGTGGCACGGATGATGACAACCAATCGCCATTCTCGTTACAGGGAGCGTGGGTGCTGACACAACGCGTGTACCCCAGTGGTGACATTGATGTTTTTTCTGCCAATGAAAGGACGTTGTTGCGGTGGTACGAGGGTGACAGCATGGTGTATGAGTTCCATCTGACACAGGCGGAGCATGTGCTGATGGTGACACCTGTGACAAAGTGTGGCGTGACGCTGCGTTATAAAGGCGGTGGCGAGTATATCTATCTGGAGGAAGAGAATCTGCGTCCGTTGTCGGTGGTGAGTGACTCGACCATCACGATTCAGAGTATGGGAATCGTTTACACATTGCAGCGTGCTGACAACATTGCTCAGGAATGGGGCACGGAGATACGTGCCATTATCGACCGTGACATGAAGGGTGAAATCACCTCGGACACCCCCATGGGCGGTTATGTGCTCTCGACCACGGAACGTCAGCAGAACAGCCTTATTCATGGGCTTGTGTATGCCATTGCCGCCGCCGTCATGCTGGTGCTGGTTGTGGCGCAGATAGCCCTTGCCAACCGCAGGGCGAAACAGCGGTTGCGATTGTTGCTGCAACAGATTCACGAGGAGCACAACGAGCGTCCGCAGCAGGTCCGCCAAGCCATCGTGTCGGTGGAATGGGCATTCTTCTCTTCCGACGAATACAAGGCCTTGCAGCAACGTATTGCCACGGGGATGTTGCTGGAGAAAAAGGACTGGGACGAGATTGAAGCCCTCCTGAAGAAAGTCTATCCAGGCTTCACGAGCCAGTTGCGAAGCCTGTACGTCATGTCGGAACTGGAGTATCAGACGTGCCTGCTCATCAAGCTCCGCATCGCACCGAGAGACATGGCTCTTGTGATGAACCGCGACATGAGCACCATCAGCACCGTGCGCAGCAGACTCTATCAGAAGGTGTTCGGACGGAAAGGCGGTGCCCGAGAGTGGGACAACTTCGTGCTGAGCATCGGGGCGTAACTGCCTCATACACAGCTATGCAAAGTAATTTGCATCGGTTTGCAAATTACTTTGCAAAGTTTGCACTGAAAATGCAAACAAAATGCAAACTCAAAAATTTGGCTACTTGTCGGGAAGCCTATACCTTTGCAGCGAGTTCCAAAGTCAGGGGAATGAAAGTTCTTGGCTTGGTGCTCGCGCTTATACATTATTCATTTATTAAAAACTTAATCAGTATGAAGAAAACTTTGTTAATGATGGCAGTGACGCTCATGAGCGCGCTCCAAGTATGTGCTCAAACCACGAAGGTGACAGACAAGGACATCATTGGTGTGTGGATGATGGAGTGGATGCAATTCGATGGCGAAAAGAAGATGATGTGTGGCAAGCCACTGGGTGTCACTACGTTCAAGTACTACGGTGCTGATGGCGAGTATGCCTGTTGCGAAATTCTGAACACTGACGGCAAAATTATATTGATGCCCCATGAGTATGGCAAGTACACCTACAAGGCAGGCAAGTACAGCGAGATGGGTCGTCCCGTCGTCAGCTCAGAGGGATTTCGGCTGATTGACAAGACCCATTTCCGTGGTCGCTGGAAGAATCGTTCGGAAGCGTGGAAGAAGATAACCCTGCCGCGGAACGTCATACGCTATCTTGTCGATTGCTGCAAGTCGAAGAACGTGCCTGCCGATGTCCAGACGGCGATTAAGCAGGCGATGTTTGAGTAAAACACGTGTTGTTAAATCAGTTAAAAGTTTAGTTACAGTGTACACACCCCTCGCATTGTCAGTGATGATAGTGCGAGGGTTTCTTATTCCCTCTCTCCACAATCGGCAAAGGAAAACACCAACAAACGCAGGGAGGATTCACCCGCAGTCGGAGTTGTTCATAACTTATGAACAATTATTCCAAACTTGCGAACAATTATTCATAACTTATAAATAATTGTTCATAAGTTATGAATAACGATGGAGGGGCAAACATCGGCATGGATGATTGCCCCTCCGTCGTTGTTGGATATTGGTTCTGAGGAGGTCGTGGTTGTGTCTGCCTTTTGTGGCGGTGGATGAAGTGACCGCACGGGGATGGCGGACTTCATGGTGGGAATAACATGCACTCTTTGAGTGCATAAAAGCCCCGAATACTGCACTCAATGAGTGCATTTTGGAAGTTTCGCTTTACACTTTCGCTATATGCCTTTGCTGGTTCTTGTTTATTACTCGTTGAGAATCTGCTCTTTGGGCCAGTTGACGAAGAAGACACGCTGGGTGGCACGGGTGATGGCGGTGTAGAGCCAGCGGAAATAGTCGGGGGTGAGGAGGTCTTCGGTCATGTAGCCTTGGTCGATGAAGACATTGGTCCACTGACCGCCTTGGGCTTTGTGGCAGGTGACGGCGTAGGCGTACTTGATTTGCAGGGCGTTGTAGTAAGGGTCTTGGCGCAGGGCTTTGAGCTTGTCTTGCTTGGAGCGCAGGGTGGGGTCGCTGGCGTAGTCCTCCATTATATTATTAAATAATGTGTCCTGCTGCTCACGGGTGAAGGCTGGGGCTTCGGCTTGGAGGGTGTCGGTGAGGAGGGTGAGCTGCATCTGGAAGTGGTTGAAGTCGGGGAACTCCAGTTCGGCATCGACGAAGGTGAAGTCGTAGAAGTTGCGCTCGTTGCGCACTCGGCGGATGATGGCAGTGTCGCCATTGGCGATGAAGTCGAAGGGGACGCTCTCGGCTTCATCCACGGTCTTGCCCTCAGCCTTGGCGTTGGCGATGAGTTCGAGGGCGAGCTTTTCGCTCCAGTAGTAGTTGTTCTTAGCCACCATGAGCATGTCGCCGTTTTCGAGAGGCTCTTCTCGCCAAAGGATTTGGGCGCGTATGCCGTTGTTGTAGATGTTGGCGCGCTTGTTGCTGCGAGTCACGACGATGGTTTCATCTTCGCCATCGCGATGGTAGCACTCTTCAAGGGCTTCGATGAGTTCGTTGCCGGGGATGTTCCGAATGTCGGGGAATGCCTTGAAGCGAATCTGTGGGAAGGAGAAGATGTCTTCGTTTTCAAGCAGTTGGCGCAGATGAGTGGCGTTCCACAGGATGCCCGAGGAGTCGGCTTGTCGCACCACTTCGGTGAGGGTGTGGCTGACGACTTGGAGGCCGTAGCCGCCCATGTAGGTGTCGTTGAGGGCAGGGCTTTCGTCGTCGCCTACGGGCGGAAGCTGGGCGGTGTCGCCCATGAGGATGAGCCGACATCCCTTGCCGCCATAGACGAAGTGTACGAGGTCGTCGAGCAGCCGCCCCGTGCCGTAGAGGCTGCCCGAGAGGTATTCGTCGTTGGCTATCATGGAGGCCTCGTCGCAGATGAAGAGGAGGTTCTGCCGCATGTTGTAGTTCAGCGTAAAGATGCTGTCCTTGTCGATGGACTTCTGTCGGTAGATGCGCTTGTGGATGGTGAAGGCTGGGTGGTCAGCGTAGAGCGAAAATACTTTGGCGGCGCGTCCCGTGGGTGCCATGAGCACACACTCGCGGTCGAGCTGCTCCAGCGTCCTGACCAATGCGCTGACGAGGGAGGTCTTGCCCGTACCCGCAAACCCTCGGAGGATATACACGGAATCGGCTTCGGGGGAGAGGATGAACTCGCAGAGCGAATCAATGACTTGGGCTTGGTCGGGCGTGGGAATATGCTCAAACTGGTGGCAAATGAGTTCTTTGAGATAGTCTTTTATCATCTTTTTTCAAAAAAAAGGTGTGAGTTGTGGGCACAATTGATTTTTTATGCTTATTTTTGCCACGAATATAGCGATTCTTTGCGAGTCGGTCGGCAGGTGGAGCGGAAAACTTGCTTGCCAGCCAGTGAAAAGGTGTGTAATCAATAAAAAATTAACAAAACATATCATGAAAAAAAGTATTGTAAACACGATCCTTGTACTTTGTACGTTGGGTCTTGTTGTAGCATGTTTCTTCAGCATCTACAATGACATTGCCTTTGATGAGGAAAAGTCAGCTCGTGAGAAAGTTGTTATTGCCCGTCTGATGGACATCCGTAACGCAGAGGAGCAGTTCAAGATGACGTTTGGCGAATACTGCGGCACGATGGACTCGTTGATTGACTTCGTGAAGAACGGTAAGACCGTTGATAAGATTATCAAGGAGGGCGAGTTGACCGACGACCAGCTGGAAGCCGGCATGACGGAGCGCGAGGCTGTGGCTCAGGGCATCATCAAGCGCGACACGATATGGATGACGGCTGCTGAGAAGCTGGGTATCGCTAACCCTGACTCCATGAAGTATGTGCCCGTGGGTCGTAAGGCTGACGGAACGTTCATGGTGGTGCAGTCAACGTTCGACCCTTCGGTGTATGACACCATCTATCAGGGTATCATCGAATTGCGCAAGAAGGCTGCCTTCAACATGAAGTCGAACGAGTTCGACATGATGGTGGAGTTCCGTGCCCGTCTGGATGACTACATGGACGGCATGAGCGAGAAGAAGCTCAAGAACTTGAAGTCTGACCTGAAGAAGCGTCACAGAAACCGTGCTGAGCTGATGCTTGACAACGAGGACCACACGGAGGGCGAATGGTATGGTCTTCGCATCGGTGACCTCGACGACACCAATAACAAGATGGCTGGTAACTGGGAATAAGCATGGCAGAAAATCCGATTAACAATAAGAGTTTGTCCATTCGAGTCTGCTCGAATGGACTTTCTTTTTGTACTTATGTCCCGGGGCAGGAGGAGCCGTTTGACTACAAGGTGGTGGAGGTGAACCACACTATCTCGCTGGCTGCCAATCTGAAAGCGGCACTCATGAACGAGCCGATGCTGCAGCAGTCGTATCAACGAGTCAACGTGTTGGCGGCAACTCCTCATTTCACAACGATGCCTGTGGCAGCCTTTCAGAAGGAGGAGGTGCAGGATGTCTATCGTCTCGTCTTCCCCAAGGATGGACCTCAGCATGTGAGCTACAATGTGTTGAGGCGTTCGGGCATCGCCATCGTCTTCGGCATGGACAGGAACATCCATCAGCTGCTGTTGGACGACTATCCCCGTGCTCGCTTTTATGCTTCTGCCAGCACACTGATAGAGTTCTTCGGCGAGAAGAGCCTGTTTGGTTCGGGCAAGAAGATGTATGCTTATCTGCACGAGAAGGAGATGACGTTGTATGTCTTTGACCAAGGACGGATGCTGTTTGTCAACACGTTTGATGCCGTAAGTGCCTCAAACTTGCAGTATTATATCCTCAATGTGTGGAAGGAGTTAGGCTTGGATCAGGTGGATGACGCACTCTTCGTCGTGGGCGACATGGAGGAGCGCGTTACAGAGTTGTCGGAGAAGATTAAATACTTCTTGCAGCATGTGACCGTCATCGACCGCAGCGAGGATTTCAGGAACCGCTTAACGATGGGTAACCGCTTCATCCCCTACGACTTGCAGACCTTGCTTATCTGTGGCTTTTAGCCCACTTATGCGTAGCAGGGCGATTCTCTTTATCGACTGAAAACTTTCTACAAATGCGAATCATCAGAGGAAAATATAAGGGACGGCATCTGCCTACACCAGTGGGCTTCAAGGCGCGTCCCACGACCGACTTTGCCAAAGAGGGACTCTTCAATATCTTGGAGAATGTCTATGTGGATTTTGACGCAGCTCCTACGGCACTCGACCTCTTTGCTGGCACGGGTTCTATCGGACTTGAGCTGGCATCGAGGGGATGCCGTAAGGTGGTGTCAGTAGAGAAGGACTTCAGACATTGGCAGTTCCTTGTGCGTGTGCAGAAGGAATTGCGAGCACAGGAGTGGTTGCCGTTGAAAGCAGACGTATTTAAGTATGTTCGTGCGTGTCAAGAGCGTTACGACATCATCTTTGCCGACCCACCATACGCACTGGAGAATTTGCAGGACATCCCCGATGCGGTGTTGCCGCTGTTGGCGGAAGGCGGCTTGCTTGTGCTGGAGCATGGCAAAGGCTATGACTTCTCAGCCCATCCCCGTTTTGTGGAGCATCGCAATTATGGCAGCGTGAACTTCTCCTTTTTCCAATAAGGACTGTTGACAGACAGGAATACAAACAGGCCCGACCAACGAATGATTGGTCGGGCCTGTTTTATGTTCTTGGGTTATAATAGGTTGTGTCGTCGTTTATCTTCTTTCGCCTGGACGACCGCCACCAGGGTGACCTCCAAAAGGTCCGCCCCATGAACCGCGAGCGTGCTCTGTACCATTGGCGTTCTTGCCCCCGAAGATGTTCAGCTTGTAGATGACATGCACCATGCCGTAGGAATAGATGGCGTTGTAGCGTGAGTCGCTGCTTTGGTAAGCATCGATGGCGCGGCTGATGTTGCTACGGTTCTTCAAGATGTCGTTCCACTGCAATGTGACGGTCAGCGCATTGCCTTTCAGGAAGGACATGCTCGCCTGTGCATTCCACAGCAGTTCGTTAGTGTTCATGCTTGCCGAAGCATAGCCACGGCGGCTGCTCTCGCTAATGTCGGTGGAGAAGGCGAAGCCATTGTTGAAGGTGAAGTTGAACTCTGTGCCATAGCTGAACGACCATGTTTCCATATTGCCCGTTGTGATGACAGAGTTCTTAGAGCTGTTGTAGTTCACGCTGCCGTTGATGCCCATCTCGAACCAGTCCTTGCGGAACTCAAAGCCCAGATTTTCGTTCACACCAATGGTGTTGGTCTTTGACTTGTCCTCCTCATATTGTTTGGGGTCAAGATAGCTGACGTTGTGGCTATAGTTGAGCGACGTGAAGTTGTTCACCGTGAAGAAGTTGCTCTTGTCGAGCGACATATTGAAACCTCCACCGACGTTGGCTTTCCAGTTGCCGTTGATGTTCTCGGGGCGAGTGGTTCTTACACCTGTTTCTGTGTTGTAGGAGGTGCGGTTGCTGATGCTGTTCTGCGTCATCGTTGCGCCAGCCCATGAGAAGATGCCACGCTGATGCTCCATCTGGAAAGTGTGGAAGTTCAAGCGGACGTTGTGATTGAATGAAGGTTTCAATTCAGGGTTACCCTTTGTGATATTGAGTGGGTTAGAGTCGTCTGTGATGTCCAACAGATTCGTCATGCCGGGTTGAGAGGTGCGTCCGTGGTATGACATACGCAAATTTGTCTGCTTGTCAAAGTTGTAGCGGAAATCGACATTGGGCGCATAGTTGAACACATTGCGTGTGACAGTGGGGTATTCCTTGCCCATATACTTGTAATCGAGCGTGCTGTGTTGTGGCAAGAGGTCGATGCCCGCACTGAAATTGTAGTCGTCCGTCACCTTGCGGAAACTGAGGCTGATGGTGTGGTTAAAGTTCTTATAAACAGAGTATTGGCTCAGATTGTCGGCTTCATCGCTTTCGTCAGCACCAAAGAGTTTGTGGTTGTTGGCGATGAGGTAGTCGATAGCTCCATCAATGTTGTAGCGATACCTGTTGAGTGCCTCAGCCAAGTCAGTGTAAGTGGTTGCATCCATCACGAACGCCTCACGGTCTGACTTGTTGTAGCTATAATCGTATTTGTAGGAGAATTGCAGGTAGGTCTTTTTCGCAATAGGCTCAGAGTAGGTGAGTTGCGCACTGAAAGCCTTGTTGCGACCAGGGGTGGTGTAGTAGCGGTTGTTGGTGTTAGGGTCAATGCCAGCCATGATATAGTCAATCTTTGCCGCCGAGAGCTGTTTGCTGTCCGACCCTGACAGATTGCCTGTGGTACGGAGGGTGATGTTGCGTCCCTCGTTGTTCAGTCGGCGATTGGCTTGCAGTTCGCCTGCCACACGGCGGTTCTCAGAGAAACTCTGCGAACGATTTATGTTCGTGTTGATAATCAAATCCAACAATCCTTCCACTTCCTTCGGATGGTTGATGGCATCGCCAAGTGGGTCGTCTGTCACCTCGTAGGGATTGTCGTTGAAGCTGGCTGACTCGCTGTTGTTGTATCCCTTGCTGCGTGAGAAACTGCCTGAAGGGCGGAAGATGATGTTCGTCATGGTGTCAGGCTTCCACTCCAGACGGAAGTCGGCATTCCAGTTGTTGGCACTGCTTTTGTTGCTGCTCTCGCTGTTGCTGAATGCGCCTCTTTCTGTGACGAAACTCTGCACGCTCGACTGATTCCACACATCGCTGCCATCGTAGCGGAAACGTATGTTACCGCCAGCTTCTAACTTGTCTGTAGAGGTGGCAAAGTTGAAACCCGCATTCTTTGAACTGCGCAAGCCGTTGCCACCACGTCCCCAGCCACGACCGCCACCGCCTCCGAAACCGCGGTCGCCCGTGTTGTTCGTACCGCCGAGGATGGTGAACTGGTTGCTGTCGATAAAGCGGTTCAGCATCAGGCTCTCGGCATAGCGATTCTCCGTGCCGATGCCAGCGTCGAAGTTGCCAAACCATCCGTTGTTCATTCCTTTCTTCACGGACAGGTCGAGCACGGTCTCCTCCTCGCCGTCGTCAATGCCCGTCACACGGCTGAAATCGCTTTTGCGGTCGTAGGTCTTCAACTTGTCAATCATGTTGGTAGGGATGTTCTTCATCGCAATCTTCGTGTCGTTGAGGAAGAACTCCTTGCCATCTACCAAAATCTTGCTCACAGTCTTTCCGTTGATGGTGATGTTGCCTTCGTCATCCACTTTGGCACCAGGCAGTTTCTTCACGAGGTCCTCCAGCGCAGAGCCTTCTGCCACGCGGAATGCCTGTGCGTTATACACCAGCGAGTCGCCGCTCACCTGCATCTGTGCGACATTCGCCACCACCTGTGCCTCTTTCAGCAACTTCGAGTCGGAAGTGATGCGGATGTAGCCGATGTTGACATTCTTGCCCTCTTCCTTGTTTGTCAAGTCGAGAGGCATCACGCGTTCCTGATAGCCGATGTAAGTGATTTTGACGGCATATTTGCCTTTCTTGATGTTTTTGATGCTGAAAGCACCGTTGGCATCGGTTGCAGCACCGCCCGCCATTGCGCTGTCGGGCAACGAGAGAACGCGCACCGTTGCAGCCATCACTGCCTCGTTGGTCTCTTGGTCTAAGATTGTTCCCGACACGTTGAATTTAGATTGTGCTATCGCACTCAAACTGCCTATCATACACAGTGCAGCAAGTATAGTTCTTCTCATATCCTTGAATGAAAAATGATTGTTTTCGTATTCTTAATACAGCTAATTCGACCACAAAGGTACGAAAAGGTTTAGTCCCATGATGCGGATTTTGTTTATTATATGTAATTTTGCAACGTTTTTTAGCAAATGACTTCTATTTATATATATGTGTCTCCTATGGAAAAGAAATTTTTGTCACTTTTTCTCCTGATGTCGTTGGTTGGTCTCTCTGCTCGGGCGCAGTTCTCGCGGTTAGACAAATACCCTAACATCCCAGCGCAATACGATGCCGCGTTTGTCGATTACGTCAAGGACTTTGCCAGCGGTGTCGCCAAAACTCCCTCTGGTCAATACTTCGGTCAGATTACCCGCGAGCGCAATGTTTACGGCTTTGGTGCTTACTATACCGACACCGACGGCATCATCTATGGTCAGTACCGCCTTGGCAACTTCCTCTTTGGCATCAAGATGGGCACGCTGACAGCCAAGGTGGGCAGCGATGACCACTTCATCTGCTACGACCTCACCACGGGCAATCCGCTCTACATCATGAAGGACGGTGACAAATACTCCCTGCCTGCCGACTACGAGAAGACCTATCGTTTCGAGTCGCTCACCTACCAGAATGGCGACAAATATGTGGGCGAAACGGTGAATGGTCGCCGTGAAGGTCTTGGCATTTACTATTATAATAATGGTAACTACTACTACGGACGCTACAAGAACAATGAGCGCAGAGGTTTCGGTGCTTTGTTCTTCACCAACAATACGATAACCATTCAATACTGGAAAGATGAAAACGAATGAAGCTCCTGTCACCAATTCCCTGTGGGCGTGGGTGTTGGCAGTACGCCCCAAGACCCTCACGGGGGCAATAGCCCCAGTACTTGTTGGCGCGGCCTTTGTGTTTGCCCAGTGTCCAGTGCCCAGTGATTTCTCCCTGCTTTTGCCGCTCATCTGCCCATTCTTGCTCTGTCTGCTCTTTGCAGTGCTCATGCAGATAGCCGCCAATCTCATCAACGACTATTTTGACTTCAAGAAAGGAGCTGACCGTGCCGACCGCCTCGGTCCTGAACGCGCCTATGCACAGGGATGGATTACCCCTGGGGCAATGAAGATAGGCATCGGCATTGCCACAGTGCTCTCCGCAGTGGTCGGTCTCTGCATCTTTGCTTGGCATACGCAGTGGGAACTCCTTGTCGTGGGTGTACTGTGCCTTGTGTTCAGCTTTCTCTACACCACATGCCTCTCCTATCAAGGCTGGGGCGATGTGCTCGTGCTCATCTTCTTCGGTCTCGTACCCGTGTTCTTCACCTACTATGTGATGACAGGCGGAGCTTGGAACGTCCCCCTCGTCATTGCAGGTGTGGCGATGGGCTTGGTGACTGATAACATGCTCATTGTCAACAACTATCGCGACCGCTACCAAGACGTGCAGAGTGGCAAACGAACCCTGATGGTACACATCATCGAAAGCCAAAAGCGTAAATTGGGCGACGCACAGGGGCAGAAGGAAGGCGAAGAAATCTGCATCGACCTCTACCTGTGGTGCGGTGTCTTTGCCGCAATTCTTGCCTTCACGGCACTTTTCCTCTTCCCTTATTCCAGCATCCGTTGGCCTCTGATGCTCATCTACCTCATTCTCCATTTCAAGACATTCCGTCAGCTGAAGACACTCGACGGCAAGGAACTTAACACGGTGCTCGGTACCACAGCCCGTAACATCTTCCTCTTCGGTCTTCTGCTTGCCATCAGCGTATTCCTGTAAGCCTCTTAATAGGTGTGACTCACACCCCTTTTGGGGTCTGAGTCACACCCTCTTTGGGGTCTGAGTCACTCCCCTTTTGAGGTCTGAGTCACTCCTCTTTTGGGGTCTGAATCACTCCGTTTTTTTGTACTCTGCGATGATTCTTTCACCCCCCTTCCACACGCACAAATGTCCCTTTTAGATGTGGTTTTTCCCCGTCTTCTCAAAAAAGCATACCCAATCCTTCTTGCTTCTCGCATTTATTTTGTACATTTGCCCTCGCAATTCGTTCGGCATCCTTTTGTGCCGTCCGTCTTGCAAATAGACATCGTGGGCATATTGGATCAACGTATTCAATTCTGAAGGTTCTGTGTTCAAAATAGTCCGACCAGACATTTCTACGAACCGGAGGAACGGGATACGCCTGTCTTTAGGCGTACCCTTTCCTTTCATTTCGTAGAAAAGGTTAACTCTTTGGTCGGACGCTACCTGAACACAGGAATGAAAAACGGAAAGCGGTGCGCCTTCTTTTGTGTCCACATCAGTGTAAATTTGTTTAATTAGATTTCAAAAGCGTCCGACCAACTATGCAGAAGAATCTAAAAGGGGATAACCGTGCCCCTATGTCAGCAGATGCTGGCATGAAGAACGGTGGAATGAAAGCGGTAAAGAACCTCCGTATGTTGAGATTTAGAATTGTGAGAAGTTGCTTGTATGCCGTCAGCTTTTTGCCACTGTCCGTACTCTATGCCGTGAGCGACTTCCTGTGCCTGTTCGTCAGCCGTTTCTACCGTACTCGCGTAGTGCGCAGCAACTTGGCTGGCGCATTCCCCGAAAAGAGTGAGCACGAACGTCGCAAAATAGAACGGCGGTTCTACCACCAATTCTGCGACAATGTAGTGGAAAACATTAAAGCCTTGTCCATGTCGCGTGAGGACATGATTCGGCGCATGACTTTCTCTGGCTTGGAACACATTCGTCAACGCCACGAAGCTGGACAGAGCTTGCATTTTCTCTACTCGGCTCACATGGGTAATTGGGAATGGATAGCCTCCATCAACTACCACCTATGTCCATGGGGACATTCCGCACAGGTATATCACAGAATCCATGACAAAGCCTTCGAGCGTCTCTTTCAAGACTTGCGCGCCAAAGCTGGAGGCATCAACATCGAGATGAAAGAGACCTTCCGCCGCATCTTGCAATTGCGCAAAGAAGGGAAGAACTACACCATTATATTCATTAGTGACCAACAGCCCACGTGGAACAGTATTCACCATTTCGTGCCTTTTCTCAATCATGACACTGCCGTGTTCATCGGTGCGGAGCACATTGCCCGAAAAGTGGACGCATTTATGTGTTACGGACGCATGACACGACCCCGTCGGGGCTACTACCACCTTGAAATCGTACCGATGGAAGACCATCCCTCTTCTGTGCCAGAAAATACTTTGACTAACAGATACTGCAATATGTTGGAGCAAGATGTGCGAGAGCATCCGGAAATGTGGCTTTGGACGCACAAGCGTTGGAGTCGCACAAAGGAAGAATGGTTGCGGCGCAAGCAAACCAAAGAGGACAAAAGTCAATCCTCCGAATAACCTTTGGCTTGTGCCACTCAAAAAAGCAAGCACACACCCATGTCATTCGTTCCCTTTACCATACAGAAGCGTCAGGGCGACCCCCAATTTGGGGGGGCCCAGACGCCAGTGTCGTTTAAACAAAACACCGCCCCCCCGCCGGAAAGGGAGATAGTTTGGCCGCGGGTGGATGTAAA